>JBGOTG010000001.1:0-47822 GCA_041476405.1 Candidatus Dormibacteraceae bacterium
AGCTCGGCCCTGTTCTGATCGCCAGCTGCGGCGACGTCACCCCCACCCCCTGGAACACGGAGCGCGAGTTCAGCGAGGACGACCTCGCGAAGCGTCTCGCCGCCATCCTCGATCCCGCACCGGCAGGCAGCAAGGTCGTCGTGAACTTCCACTGCCCACCCTACGGGTCGGGGCTCGACTTCGCCGCCGAGCTCGACGACACGCTGCGGCCCGTCATCCGCGGCGGCCGCCCGAGCATCATCCCGGTCGGCAGCCAGGCGGTGCGAGACGCCATCAAGAAATACGAGCCGGTGGTCGGCCTCCACGGCCACATCCACGAGTCGCGGGGAGCGCAGAAGATCGGGCGCACGATGTGCCTGAACCCGGGCAGCGACTATTCGGCCGACCTGCTGCGGGGGGCGATCGTGGACTTCTCGGCCGACGGGAGCTACATCGACTTCCTGCTCACAGCCGGTTAGCCTGAACGAGCTGATGGCCGACCAGGTGATCGAACCGGCTGGTTCTCAGCCCAAGGTTCCGCTGGGCGACCCGGTGATCGAGTCCCGGCGCCTGGTCGACGCGGCCGCGCGCGCGGGCCTCACGGTCAGGCTCCTTGGCGGCGTCGCGGTGCGCATGCAGGCGCCGTCCGATACGCCGCTCCTGCCGCGCACGATCGGCGACATCGACCTCGCCACGAGGCAGGGAGGATGGCGTGCCCTCGCCGATTTCCTGAAGACCGCGGGTTACGCCGGAGACGACATGTTCAACGCGCTGAACGGCGCGCGCCGGCTGCTCTTTTTCGACCACGTCAACAACCGCAAGCTCGATGTCTTTGTCGGCGAGTTCGCCATGTGCCATTCGATACCGGTCACCGATCGCCTCGACCGCGAACCGATGACGATTCCCCTCGCCGAGCTGGTGCTGACCAAGCTGCAGATCGTGCAGCTCACCGAGCGGGACCTGCGCGACATCTACAGCCTTTCGTACCACCACCACGTCAGCGGAGGCGATGGCACCGGGATCGAGGGCGATTTCATCGCCGAGCTCTGCGCCAGGGACTGGGGGCTTTGGCGAACCTGCACGGCGACGATCGAGGTGAGCCTGGCCAGGCTCCCGGACCACATGCTGCCCGCGGAGGCCTCTCGGCTCGTCACCGAACGCCTGCAAGCGCTCGCCAAGCAGATCGAAAAGGCGCCGAAGTCTTCGCGCTGGAAGCTCCGCAGCCGGGTCGGAGATCGTGTCCGCTGGTACGACGAGCCGGAGGAGAACCTCCCCACCCCCACGGACTAGGGGCTAGATCGCGTACTCCAGGTCGGTCAAGGTGACCCGCTTGTGGCTGACCAAGCGGCCTGCTGCTCGCGACAAGTAGGTCCCCGACGTCGGCGCGACGTCTGAGTAGTCGGCGCCGACCGCGATGGTCACGTACTCCAGACCGCCCCGGCTCGCGTGGGTGGGGTCGAAGGCCCAGGCGATGGCGTCTCCCGTCCCGTCGCCCCCCGGCAGAACGACCTCCACCCAGGCGTGGGTCCCACCCTGTCCCACCAGGTGGCCCGACACGTAGCGCGCCGGCAGCTCGGCGGACCGGCAGACGGCGAGCATGATGTGGGCGTAGTCCTGGCACACTCCCAGACCAATCGAGAGCGCCTCGGAGGCGGTGGTTCGGACACCGGTCACCCCGCCCTTGTAGGTCATCGATTGGTAGACCCAGTCGTTGATCCGGTCCGCCAGGGGCAGGCCCCATGGCGCCGACTCGGCGAGCGCGGCGGCCGCCCTGTCGATGCGGGCGTCCGCAGCCGTGAGCCGGGTCGGCTCGAGCAGGTAGGCGTCATCCTGCCAGCCGTCGGGCAACCGGTTGGGCTCGTCGGAGGTGCGCTCGACCGAGACCTCGGCGAGGAATTCGATCGCGGAGCCCACCCGTGGCGCGAACGCGTCCACTATCACGTTGCCGAAGCGGTCCTGCCGGTTCTCGAACCGGACACCGTCGAGCCCGGCCGACACCCTGTGCCGCAAGCGCCGCTGGTCGCCGAAGCGCTCTGGCGGTATGACGACGAGCCGGTGGTTCAGGTCCTGGATCGGAGACGGGTACTCGTAGCGAAAGCTCTGGGTGATCTCGAACGAGGCCCGGCGGGCGGAGGACCAGTCGACGGCGACTCCTTCCTGGGGGATCATGCAGCCTCCCCGGCAATCTCCGCCCAGACGGTCATGGAGCGGAACGCTGCAGGACCGAACGTGGTCAGCATGGCCACATCGAGCGCGTCCCTGCCCCGTCCGATCAACACCCGGCCGACTCGCCGTGCGTTGTTGCGCGGGTCAAATGTCCACCAGCGGTCGCCGAGCCAGACCTCCATCCAGGCCGCGAAGTCCATCGGGTTCGGGTCGGGCGGCACATACAGGTCGGGAAGATAGCCGAAGACATAGCGCGCCGGGATGTTCATCGCCCGGCAGAAGGAGATGGCCAGGTGGGCGAAGTCCCGGCAAACGCCGATCCGGTTCTTGTAGACGTCCACTGCGGTGGTCAGCGGGTTGCTCGTCCCGTACTGGAACTTCGTGTTGTCGTGAACCCAGTCGCAGATCGCCTGCACCCGCGCCCAGCCCGTGCCCGTGCCCGAGAAGAGGTCCCAGGCCGGGCCCATCAGCTCGTCGGACAGGCAGTAGCGGCTGGGCAGCGTGTAATGCAGCAAGTCCCCGGGAATCTGCTCGACAGGAAGCTGCGGCGCGCCTGTGCCGTCGGGGTCTGGTTCGTCGGGAACCTCGCAAGTGGCGTCATACCTCAGTGCCTGGGTACCCTCTGACATCACGAACCTCTTGACGGGATTGCCGTAGATGTCGAGATACTCGTCCACAGAAAGCTGTGGGGTGGTCGACCAGGCCTCTGTGATCAGCCGGTGGCGCGCATCGGAGCGCGGGCGTACCTGTACTGTGACCGGGGTGGGCGCGGTCACGTCGTAGGTGAACTCGCAGCCAACCCGCAAATTGATCGTCTTCCCTGACATCGGAATGGCGGAGACACTATAGCGGTGACCCCCGCGCAGCTAGGCGCCAACTACAGGTCCAACGGCTTCTACGACGAAATGCTTGCGCCTTCCGGCCAGCCACGTCCCGCCTACCGCCGCATCTACGACCACCTGAACGGGCTCGGGCCGGCGGAGCTGAAGCGGCGGCACGACCTCGCCATGGAGATGTTCCGGAACCACGGGATCACTTTTGCCGTCTACCCGGACGAGCAGGGGATCGAGAAGGTGTTCCCCTTCGACATCATCCCGCGTGTGATCTCGGCCCGCACGTGGACCCGGCTCGAAGCCGGTCTGAAGCAGCGGATCCGGGCACTTAACCTCTTCCTTGACGACGTCTACGGCCGCAAGCTCATCCTCAAGCAGCGCGCCATCCCGCCCGAGATCGTGCTCTCCAGCCCTCAGTACGCCAGGGAGGTCGAGGGGCTGCCAGTGCCGCACGGAATCCACTGCCACATCGCCGGCATCGACCTGGTGAGAGACCATAAGGGTGAGTTCTTCGTGCTGGAGGACAACCTGAGGACGCCGTCCGGCGTCTCCTACGTGCTGGCGAACCGCCACGTCATGAAGCGCGTGCTGCCGGACCTGTTCGCCGGCTACCCCGTACGGCCGGTCGAGGGCTACGTACACGAGCTGCTCCGGCATCTCCGGTGGCTGGCGCCGGAAGGTGTGGACGACCCGACGGTGGTGCTGCTCACGCCAGGTATCAACAACGCCGCCTACTACGAGCACCTCTACCTCGCCAAGCAGATGGGGATCGAGCTGGTCGAGGGCACCGATCTGGTCGTCGACCAGGACCACGTGTTCATGCGGACCACTCGCGGACTCAAGCCCGTGCACGTGATCTACAGGCGGCTCGACGACGAGTGGCTCGACCCGATCTTCGGCAGGCAGGAGTCCCTGGTCGGAGTGGCCGGCCTCGTCAACGCGTACCGGGCGGGCAACGTGGTCATCGCCAACGCCCTCGGCAACGGCGTCGCGGACGACAAGGCGGTCTACGCGCTGGTTCCCAGGGTGATCCGCTACTACCTTGACGAGGACCCCATCCTGCCGAACGTCGAGACATATCTCTGTGCCGTCGACGAGGACCGCCGCTACGTCCTCGAGCACCTCGAACAGCTGGTGGTGAAGACGGTGGACGCATCCGGCGGCTACGGAATGCTGATCGGCCCGGAATCGACAGGCGCCCAGCGCGAGGACTTCCGGAGGCGAATCGAGGCGCAGCCGCGAAGCTTCATCGCCCAACCGGTGGTGGCGCTGTCGGTGCAGCCGGTCTTCGACGGCGGAGTGCTGCGAAGCGCCCACCAGGACCTGCGCCCATTCGTCCTCACCGGCCCGGACGTCCACGTCACACCAGGCGGTTTGACCCGCGTCGCGCTCAAGGAAGGCTCGCTGGTCGTCAACAGCTCGCAGGGTGGCGGCAGCCGCGACACGTGGGTCATGGCCGAGGACACCGATGACGACGGAGGCTTCGATGCTTAGCCGGGCCGCGACGTCGCTCACGCTGCTGGGCAGGCATCTCGAGCGGTCCGACCACCTCGCCCGCATCCTCGGCGTCCACGTCGCGCTTTCCCTTGACCGCACCGACGAGCCGGGACCCGAGTTCTGGGGCCGTTTCATGGAGCTGGCGGGTTGGACCGGCGGCGACACCGCGCGCCGAGGCCAGGCCGTCGAGGCTCTCATCACCGGCACGCTCGGCCCATCCATCAGCGCGAGCATCGCCACCGCCCGCCTCGCCGCCCAGTCGGTGCGCCCATCGCTGCCCAGCGAGCTGTACGAGCAGGTCAACGCGCTCCATTGGCGCGTGCAGCAGGCGACCTGGCAGCGGGACCTGTATCCGTTTCTCACCGACGTGCAGCTGACCATCCGGCTGGTCGACGGCCTGCTCATGGACACCATGCAGCACACCGAGGCTCGCGACTTCATCCGCCTGGGCAAATTTCTCGAGCGGACGAGCAACGTCACGGCCATCGTCACGCGCAAGTCGGCCGAGCTCGCGGACTCGCCCGAGGACGCGCTCGAGTGGTCGGCGGTGCTGAAGTCGTGCTTTGCCTTCGAGTCCTACCAGGCGCGTTACTCGGGCGGTGTGACGCCGGAGCGCGTGATCGAATGCCTGCTGCTCGACCCGACGCTGCCGCGATCCGCGCGCTTCTCGGCGCAGGTTGCCCTCGACTCCGTCTCGCGGATCGACGGCCCAGGCCGCCGCTCCAGGCCCAAGCGCCTGCTGTCCCGGTTGCATGCGGTGTTTGTTGGCACGGAGGCTCACCTCGTCGCCGAGCACCCGCGTGAGTTCGACGGCGAGTGCAGGGGCATGTTGCGTCAGCTCGAGCTCGCCATGCGCGAGGCCTACTTCCATCCGAGCAAGGTCCCCGCGAACGTCATGGGCGACGAGGGCCGGGCGATGCCCCAGCAGCAGCAACAATGAGGCTCGAGGTCGTGCATAGCACGCGCTACCGCTATTCAGGCCCGATCGCCGAGACCGTGATGGAGGTTCGCCTCCGACCGATGGACGGCAACGGGCAGCGGTGCGTGGCGTTCGGGCTGGAGGTCAGCTCCGGGATCAGGCCGCGCACATACCTCGACGGCTACGGGAACAACGTGCACTACTTCAACCTGGTCCGCCCGCACACCCGGTTGAGCATCACCAGCCGGTCAGTGGTCGAGACCGGCCTGGCGGAAGACGCCGACCAGGGCGAAGAGCTGGTGCAGGACTTTCTCCGCTTCCGCTCGCCGGTCCGGGACGTGCCGGGCATCCGCGAGCTCGCGAAGCGGCATCCGGTCGCCGACCCTGTCTCGGCTCGCTCCGTCGAACAGGCGCTCGACGCTTTGACGCTGACGATCAGCCGCGAGTTCAGCTACGACCGCGCGGTCACCAATGTGTACAGCTCGGTGGACGAGGTGCTCGAGCTGCGGGCGGGGGTTTGCCAGGACTTCGCCCACCTGTTCATCGCCGCCGCCCGCGCCATGGGCGTGCCCGCCCGCTACGTCAGCGGTTACATCCACGAGCAAGGACGGACCGGCGCCTCGAGCGCTTCGCACGCCTGGGCGGAGGGATGGGTGCCAGGTCGCGGCTGGATCGGATTTGACGCCACCCGGCCGGTGAGGACCTCGCACAACCACGTGCGGCTGGCGGTGGGCAGGGACTACAGCGACGCCGCGCCGACGCGAGGTATCTACGTCGGCTCGGCGACGGGGACGATGGACGTGAGCGTCCGGACCCGCTCGCTCTGAAGTCGCCGCGGCTCGCTAGAAGCGGCGGCCTCGCACGTGGTCGATCGAGAAGCTGGCGGTGTCCGCGATGAGCATGACGGCCATCACCCCGGCTTCCACCGGGTCGCTGACCACCAGGTCGGCGGCGTCTGGCACCGAGCCCGCCATGTTGGTGCAGAGGACGAGTATCCCGAGAGCCCTGATCTCTCGCACCGCTGTGCTGATGTCCCCTCCCATCAGGGCGCCCGCGAGCACCAGGGCGCGGGCGCGATGCAGTCGAGCGACCGCGCGCACTGCCGCGGCGAGCTGGTCCTCGCCGACCAGGGGGATCGTGTCGACGGAGATCCTCTCCCCGCGGATGTTGTGGCGGTCGGCCTCCGAGATCGCGCCCTGGGCCACCATGCCCACCTGCGCGCCGCCGCCGATCACTATCACGCGTTTCCCGTAGATGCGTTCGAAGGTGGGAACTGTGCTTACCCTGGTCACTCCCTGCAGGCCTTCGAGGTCGGCGATCAGGCGCGCCTTGTCGGGCGCTCCCACGACCTCGAGCTGAAGCTCAGCCGAATTCTGCCGGTGAGCGCCACCCGCCACGTAGGTGACGTTCGCGCCGTGGCGGAATATGGTCTCGGACAGGCGATACAGCACGCCAGGCTCGTCGCGCGCTGCCACCAGCAGTCCCAGGACGTCGGGTTCGGCCACGCGCGAAAGATAACCGGAGTTCCGCCAGATGCTCTACTCTTCCCTGCGATGTCCAAGCCGAGCCCAACCATCATCGGCATCGCGCCGGCCGCGCGCAGGGCGGCTATTGAGATCGGCAGGGGAGGTCCCCCGACGTAAGCGCACACCGCTGACGTCGCAGGACCTCCCGGCCAGAAAGGCCCGGAGGTTTTTTTATGCCCAAGCAAGAAACGGCGAGCCGAAGACCAGACGGTGCACGACGGATCGTGGTGTACGACACCACGCTGCGCGACGGTGCCCAGGGGCCCGCCGTCTCCTTCTCTGCATCGGATAAAGTCCGCATCGCGAGGACCCTCGACCAGCTCGGGTTTGACTACATCGAAGGCGGCTTTCCTGGATCGAACCCGAAGGATGAAGAGGTATTCGCGAACCTCCTCGCGCGTCCTCTGAAGGGCGCGAAGCTGGCCGCGTTCGGCGCCACTCGACGCGCCGGCGGGACGTGTGAGGATGACTCGAACCTAAAGGCGCTTGCCGACAGCGGGGCGGCCACCTGGACGCTGGTCGGCAAGAGCGACCCCTGGCAGGTGAGCGCAGTCCTTGGGACGACTCCCAACGAGAACCTGGCGATGATCCGCGAGTCTGTGGCGTATGGCGTCGCAATGGATAAAGAGGTGATCTTCGACGCCGAGCACTTCTTTGACGGATTCGCGCGGGACGCGGAGTACGCGATCGAGGCCTGTCTTGAAGCCGCGCGGTCAGGCGCGAGCTGGGTCGTCCTGTGCGACACCAACGGTGGAAGCCTCCCGGCGGAGATCCGCCTCGGCGTCGAGGCGGTCCGCCGCGCGCTGAGCGAGCTCGACAGGCCTGTCGGCGTCGGCATCCACTGCCACAACGATTGCGAGCTGGCGGTCGCCAACACTCTCGAAGGAGTGGCCGCCGGCGCTGACATGGTGCAGGGCACCATCAACGGCTACGGCGAGCGCTGTGGAAATGCAAACCTGGTTTCAGTCGTCGCGAACCTGGTCCTGAAGTATGGATTCGAAGCCCTGCGCCAGGATTCATTGGCGCGGTCGACCGATCTGTCGCGGACCGTGGCCGAGATCGCGAACCTGTCGCTGCCCCTGCAGCAGCCGTTCGTGGGCTATGGCGCATTCGCGCACAAGGGGGGCCAGCACGTGGCCGCGGTGCTGAAGAACAGCGATGCCTACCAGCACATCGATCCTGGCTTGGTCGGCAATGAGCCGCACGTGCTGGTCTCGGAGCTTTCGGGGAGGGGAAACATCCTCGCCAAGGCGCGCGAGTTCGGTTTGGAGCTGGATCGCGACGACCCACACACGCGGTGGCTCGTCCAGCACCTCAAGGAGCTCGAGCATCGCGGCTACTCGTATGAGGCGGCTGACGCGTCGTTCGAGATGCTTCTGCGACGGCTGCAGCCGGGTTATGAGGCGCCCTGGACGGTGGCGGACTTCACCACGATGGTCCGCAAGGACGGCGAGACCGTCTATGCCGAAGCGACCGTGAAGGTCGAGGTGGGTGGATCTGTGTATCACACAGCAGCGTCTGGAAACGGGCCGGTAAACGCTCTGGATGCCGCGCTGCGCAAGGCGCTCCTCCCCCGTTTTCCCGGTCTGAAAAGTGTGAGCCTCCACGACTACAAGGTCCGCATCCTCGACGGGGACGCGGCTACCGCCGCTACGACGCGGGTGCTGATCGAGTCTGGGCGGGGTCTCAAGCGTTGGACGACAGTCGGCTGCTCGAGCAACATCATCGAAGCCTCGCTCGCGGCGCTGGTCGATTCGTTCGAGTACGCGCAGCTCTCGAGGGCGGCCGGCCGGGCTTGACGGTCGGCGAGACGCTGTTCCGTGTGCGTGAGCGGGCGCTCGCCGAGCCGCCCGCCGGCAGGGCGATCTGGCTCGCCCGCTGCAGTTCGCTCTCGTAAGGATGCAGAATTGGTCGGTGCAACCCAGCCTGGCGGGAGCCGATGGCGACGCGGTCGTCGTGCTCGAACAGGTGGTCAAGCGCTTCGGCGGCGTCACCGTCGTGGACGGATTGAACCTCGAGATCCGCAGGGGCGAGTTCTTCAGCATGCTCGGCCCGTCGGGCTGCGGCAAGACGACCACTCTGCGCATGATCGGCGGCTTCGAGATGCCCTCGGAAGGGATGGTCAGGCTCGACGGACGGGATGTGACCGACCTCCCTGCCTTCCGCAGGGACGTCAACACGGTCTTCCAGTCCTATGGGCTGTTTCCCCACCTGAGCGTCTTCGACAACGTCGCGTTCGGGCTCCGAAGGAAGAAGGTGGCCCCGAAGGAGGTCGAGCGTCGGGTGCTGGAGGCCCTGGAGCTGGTTGACCTCAAAGGCTACGGAAAGCGGCGCCGCTCGCAGCTTTCGGGCGGCCAGCAGCAGCGCGTGGCCCTGGCTCGCGCGCTCGTCAACCGGCCCCAGGTCCTGCTTCTCGACGAGCCGCTCGGAGCCCTCGACCTCAAACTTCGCAAGCAGATGCAGTTGGAGCTCAAGCGCATCCAGAAAGAGGTCGGCATCACTTTCATATTCGTGACGCACGACCAGGAGGAGGCGATGACCATCTCCGATCGGATCGCCGTCATGAACAGCGGCAGGATCGAGCAGCTCGGCCGCCCCGAGGAGGTCTACGAGCGACCCGCCACAGTGTTCGTGGCCGAGTTCCTTGGCGCTTCGAACCTCCTGGACGGGACCTTTAGAGGCAACCAGGACGGGTGGGGCCGGGTCGAGCTTGACAGCGGCGTGATGATCCGCATCCCCTTGGCCCACGACCGCCGAGCCGGGGAAAGGCTCCGGGTCGGCGTTCGCCCGGAGAAGATCCACCTCCTGACAGCGGGCCAGACGCCCGACGCCACGCACAACGTGGTGACGGCTACGCTACGGGCCGCCGTCTTCGCGGGCGTCAGCTTCCAGTACTTCTTCGAGACCCATGAGGGCCGGGAGATGACAGCCTTCGACCGCAACGCGACAGGGGGCGCGGCGGCTCGCCCTGGCGAGGGCGTTCGCCTCACGTGGGCCCCCGAGCACACGTTCGTGATTGCTGCTGAGGCGAAGGCCTCGGCGGCCGCAGACCAACAGGTGAGGGGAGAGGAATGACCACCGAAAAAGACGTTCCGTTCTATATGGATCCGTCCTACCTGCGCGGGCTGACCCAAAAGCGGATCTCGCGGCGGACCGCACTCCAGGGAGCCGGCGCGGTCAGCTTTGCCGCTTTCCTGGCCGCTTGCGGCATCGGCAGCAAGCCCCAGACGGCCGCGCACGCCAACTGGGTCTGGGACAAGGCCACCAAGGCGGGAGTTCTCGATTTCGCGAACTGGCCGCTCTACATAGACACCGGCACCGACTCGAAGGGCAAGACCACCTACCCCACCCTGGACCAGTTCACCAGCGAGACCGGCATCAAGGTCAATTACAGCGAACCGATCCAGGACAACAACAGCTTTTTCGCGAAGGTCGCCCCGGTGCTGCAGCAGGGCCAGCCGATCGGCTTCGACCTCATCGTCGTGACCAACGGCATATTCCTGACCGATTACAAGCTCAAGGGGTGGTTCACGGAGCTCGACCTGACCAAGCTGCCGAACTTCACCCAGTACGCGTCGCCACGCGTTCAGGCCCGCGATTTCGACCCCGGCAACAAATTCACCATCCCCTGGCAGTCCGGATTCACCGGCATCGGTTACAACCCCAAGCACACCGGACGCGAGATCACGAGCTTCAACGACCTTTTCGACCCCAAGTTCGCCGGCAAGGTCGGGATGTTCAGCGAGAACCAGGACACCGGAAACCTGACCATGGTCGGGATGGGGATCAAACCCGAGAGCTCGACCCCCAAAGACTGGCAGAAGGCGGCCGACAAGCTCAAGTCGCAGCGGGATTCCGGGATCGTACGCAAGTATTACGACCAGAGCTACATCGATGCCCTGAGCAAGGGTGACACGTGGATCAGCATGGCCTGGTCCGGCGACATCTTCCAGGCGAACCTGTCGGCCGGCAACGATGACCTCAAGTTCGTCATCCCGTCGGAGGGCGGCATCATCTGGACGGACAACATGGCCATCCCGCTGGGTGCCGCGCACCCCGTGGACGCCATCACCTACATGAACTGGGTCTACCAGCCTCGGATCGCAGCCACGATGGCCGAGTACATCGAATACATCACGCCGGTGCCAACCGCGCAGACGTACATCCAGCAGGATGCGGCGGCGGCCAAAGCTGCCGAGGACAAGGCGTCTCTGCTCGAGCTGGCCCAGGATCCGGCCATCTTCCCGTCTCAGGACGTGCTGGCCAAGACCTACTACTACCGGGTCCTCAACGCGAGCGAGACCATCCAGTGGAACGACATCTTCAACGCGGTCATCACGGCCTGATCCGACCATGAGCAAAGCGCGAGGCAGACAGGGCTAGCGGTGGCAACCGGCGTGCCCGCAGCGAGGGGGCCGGCGCTCGGTGCCCGCATGGGACGAGCGCTGGCTCCTTACCTCCTCGTCCTCCCTGGAGGAGGTTGGATGTTGCTCTTCTTCATCCTTCCCATCGCCACTCTCGCCATCACTTCGCTGGAGTCCGGCGACTTCATCAACGGCTTCAATTTCACGTGGAACTTCGGCAACTACACGCATGGCTTCAACCTCTACTCCCAGCAGTACCTGCACGCGGTCGAATACGGGGGCACCGCCACCGTCGTCGCGCTCCTTGTCGCATATCCGGCGGCATACTGGATCGCGTTCCACGCCGGGCCGCGCAAGTCTGCCTACCTGCTGGCGGTGCTGCTGCCCTTCTTCGTGTCGTTCGTGATCAGGACCCTTTCCTGGGAGACGCTGCTCGGCGACAGCGGCCCGCTGTTCGGGCCCCTCAAGTCAGCTCACATTCTGACTCCCGATTTCCGCGTGCTCGCCACCCCGGTCGCGGTGACGTTCGGCCTCGCATACACGTTCTTTCCGTTCATGCTGCTGCCGGTCTACGCCTCCCTGGAGAAGATCGACCGAGGTCTGGTCGAGGCGGCCGAGGACCTCTACTCGAGCAAGTTCGAGGTGTTGCGGCGGGTGATCTTCCCCCTTTCCGTCCCAGGAGTCTTCGCCGGTGTGCTCTTGACGGGTATTCCGGCGGTGGCCGACTACGTGAACCAGGACCTTCTGGGGGGCGTCGGCACGACCATGGTCGGACGCGTGATCGAGACGCAGTTCGAGGTCAGCATCAATTACCCGCTCGCCGCTTCACTGGCGTTCGTGTTCATGCTCGGCCTGCTCGCGACGTTGATCATCTACCAGCGCATCTTCGGCACTGAACAGATCATGGGAGGCTGACCGTGGCGGAATTGACGTCCGGAGTCCAGGCGCGAGCGACGCGTCCCCGCGCGCAGACCGGCTCCACGTTGCGGCAGCGGCTCGGTGCCCTGGTGCTGCCCACCTACACACACCTCGTGATGCTGTGGCTGTTCGCCCCGATCATCGTGATGGTCATCTTCGGGTTCAACAACACGCACGGCAAGTTGAACATCGCCTGGGCTGGGTTCACGCTCAAGTGGTTCCAGAACCCCTTCGGCGTCACGGCACTGACGTCGGCCGTGGAAATGTCTCTCCTCACGGCCACTGTCGGGGCGCTTGTATCCACAGTCCTCGGCACGATGATCGCCCTCGCCACCCACCGATACAGCTTTCGCGGCAAGCAGCTGCTCGATGCGGTCCTCGTGATGAACATCGCGGCGTCAGAGGTGGTGATGGGCGCTGCGCTCCTCACCCTCTTCCTCGCCATCGATGCGCCACTCGGGTTCATCACCATCGTGCTCGCCCAGGTCATGTTCTCGATCCCCTTCGTTGCCATCACAGTCCGTGCGCGCCTGGTGGGCTTCGACCGCTCTCTGGAAGAGGCTGCGCAGGACCTCGGCGCCTCGCCCCTGACGACATTCTTTTTGGTCACGCTGCCGATCATCTTTCCCGGCGTGATGGCGGCGGCGCTGCTCGCCTTCGCCCTGTGCCTCGACGACTATGTGATAACGAGCTTTGTCGCGGGCAACACCCTCACCTTCCCGCTGTGGGTGTATGGGGCCACCAGGGAGGGCGTGCCACCGCAGGTCAACGTGATAGGCACCTTCATATTCATCGCCGGGGCATTGATAGCGATCACCTTCGCATTGATACGGAGCATCCGCAACCGCCAGCTCGCGCGCGAGTCGGCCCTGTGATGCAACCGCCGAGCAAAGCGCCGGGCTCGTAACGCGTGCCGCGCCTGAGAGGGATGTACGGCCCCGATGTGACGTTCCTCGGGGTTGCGCAGTGTGACCTCGACGAGCCCTCCACCTTTGAGGGTGCCGACGTGGTCGTCATCGGTGCGCCGTACGACGCCGGCGCTTCGTATAGAGCCGGCGCCCGCTTCGGGCCAAAGGCGATTCGCACCACCGACTACAACCCGCACGATTCGTCGCGCCCTCACCTGGCGCTGCGCGTCGATCCTCTGCGGGACCTGCGGGTGGTCGACGCCGGCGACATCGAGATGCCCGGCGTCGAAGGGCGCCTTCCGCTGGACAACCTGGAGAACGCTGTTCGCGTCGTCACCGAGGCGGGCGCGATGCCTGTCATCCTCGGCGGCGACCACACAGTCACCTGGCCCGACGTAACAGGGGTCGCGCGCGCCAAGGGTTGGGGACGGGTTTCGGTGATCCATTTCGACGCGCACGCCGACACCGGGGAGACGCAGTTCGGGAGCCTGATCGGCCACGGCCTGCCGATGCGCCGGCTGATCGAGTCGGGTGCGTGCCGCGGCGATCGTTTCATCCAGATCGGCTTGCGCGGATACTGGCCGGAGCCCGAGACGCTTCAGTGGATGGCCGAGCGGCAGATGCATTCCTTCGAGATGCACGAGGTCGGCCGCCGCGGGCTTGACGACGTCCTCGATGAAGCCTTCGCGATCGCGATCGACGACTGCGACGGCGTGTTCCTGTCGTTCGACGTCGACGTGGTCGATCCGGGGATGGCGCCCGGCACCGGCACTCCGGAGCCGGGTGGGTTCACGGCGCGCCAGGCGCTGGACGCGGTACGCCGGATCGCCATCGAGCTGCCGGTGGTCGGCATGGACGTCGTCGAGGTGTCGCCTCCATACGACACGTCAGAGATCACCGCTTTCCTTGCCAACCGCGTGATCCTCGAGGTGCTGGCCGGCATCGCCTATCGCCGCCGCGGCGGGACCTGGGCGACCATCCCGCGGACGCTGCTCGAGGGCCGCGGCGGCTAACCGGCGAAGGGTCTGACCAGGGTCGCGAGCTCTTCGAGCTTCGACAGCGCCTGGTCCCGTCCATCAGGCGGCACGTAGTAGATGCAGCGCTCGACGCCGGCCTCGGCATGCCTTGCGATCTCGGCTGCGTCAGCCTTGGGATACGTGGTGACCGGGATCGGTCCCCGGCCGGCGGCCATGGCCAGCTCCTGGAGCTCGCGAATGCGGGGAAGGTCGTCACCGCGGTTCGGCATCCACCCATCGGCGTAGGCGACCACACGTTTCAGGACGTTCGGCCCGCTGCCCCCGAGGAGGACCGGCGGGTGAGGCTTCTGGACCGGCTTCGGCCAGCACCACAACGGGCCGAAATCCACCATCTCGCCGTGGTACTCGGGCTCGTCCTGGGTCCAGATCGCCTTCATCGCCTCGACGCGCTCTCGCATCAGCTTGAATCGCGAGCCGAAGTCGGTGCCGTGGTCGGCCATCTCCTCACGGTTCCAGCCCGCCCCGACACCGAACAGGAACCGGCCGCTCGAAAGGTGGTCAAGGCTCGCGACCTCCTTGGCGGTGTGGATCGGATCGCGCTGCACCACCAGGCAGATGCCTGTGGCGACCAGCAACGTCTTCGACGCCAGGGCTGCCGCGGTCAGCGCCACGAACGGGTCCATCGTGTGCCAGTAATGCTTGGGCAGCTCGGCCCCGCCCGGCCACGCGGAGAGGCGGCTGGCCGGGATGTGGGAGTGCTCGGCCACCCATAGCGATTCGAATCCCAGCTGCTCGACCGCCGGGGCCAGCTCGGTCATGGAGATGGCGTAGTCGGTCGGGAAGATCGCTATCCCGAACTTCATCAGCTCATGGTGACAGGCCAAGCCGTCGGAACGCGCTCCGCCGCGCGCGCGTCCCCTGCGTCGAGAGTCCGCATCAGCGCGGCCACCACGCGCCGGTCGAGGTGGGTGCCTGCCTCTTGCTGGACGATCTGCCGCGCATCCGTCTCGGCACGTGCACGCCGGTACGGCCGGTCGGTGGTGAGCACGTCATATGTGTCGGCGACGGCGACGATGCGGGCCTCGATCGGTATCGCATCAGCGACCAGGCCGTGGGGATACCCGCTCCCGTCCATCCGCTCGTGGTGGTAGAGCACGCCGAGCAGCTCGCGCTTGAAGTGGCCACCCCGCCTCAGGATCGAGACGCCGATCTCGGGGTGTGTCTTCATCGTCGCCCACTCGGCTTGGTCCAGCGGGCCCGGCTTGTCGATGATCGCGTCGGCAATGCCCAGCTTGCCGACGTCGTGAAGCAGGCCGGAACGGGCGAGAACCCGGAGCTCGGTGGTGGACAACCCAAGCTGCCGCCCGAGCAGGACGCAAAGCTGAGCGACCCTCCGATTGTGTCCCTGGGTCTCACGGTCCTTGACCTCGACCGCCGCCACCAGAGCCGCGATCACCTCGAAGTCAAGCTCCTCGACGTCAACCGACACCTCGAGCTCGAGGGCGGTCTCGACCACCGACCTGAAGGATGTCGCCCGTGCGCGCTCGACGATCAGGGCGTGAAGGGCGAGGGCGACCGCGGCGAGCATCAGCACGTGGTAGTACCACCAGCCGGCTGTCCACACCCGGAAAAGCACCATCGCCGCCGCAGCATCGGCGAGCAGGACGAAAGCCGCGAGCAGGAAACCCTGGCTGGCGAGACGAACCCTTCGGTAGCTCCGTGCCTGGCGCATCGCGGCGAAGAAGAACAGCCCGATGCTGAGGATCGCAAGGGCAGTGCTGTATGGAGGGAGCGACAGCGGCAGCTCGGCGATCAGCGACGTGTTGTAGACCGCCACACAGGCGTACGCGACGAGGCCGATGACAACGAAGAGGACCAGCCAGCCCGCGGGCCAGAATGGCAGCCGCCTTTCCAGCCGCGCCAGCCCCGGCAGGTAGCCGGCGGCGAAAAAGAGCGCCGGCACCGCAAGGCTGAGGTAGGCGGACATCGCCACCGCGCTCCCCGGATACTCGCGGAAGAGGTTGGGGACCAGGACGCCAGGGGTCGTCAGGCCGTGCACCGCGAAGATCGCGCATAGCGAAGTGAAGCCGAGACAGAGGAACAGGACCCGGTAGAGCCCGATCTGGACGGTCGCGAGGGCCAGGGCTGCCGCAATGATCGCCGCCACCAGCGACACCGCGGAGACGATATAGAAATGCTCGTAAGGGACCACCAGGAGGCCGCCCCCGTGGTCGACCGCCAGGGGCACGAAGCTCGCCGGCACCAGGAGGCCAAGCACGATGAGGACACCTGGCCAATCTGCTGCGGGCAGGACCCCAGAACCCCTGACCGGCGAGCGAGTGAGCACTGTCGTCTCCCCTTGGAGCACCAGGGGCGCGCTCCTGGTGCGCTTCATCAGCTTCCTTTCGTTTCCACAACGAGCGGGAGCCCCACTCCGGTCGCCCGCCTTTCAGCCGGCCGGCCCGCGCCTAGGCCCTTTAGAGCACGCGCATCCGGTTGTTCTTGGGGTTGTGCTCGACCTCGGCGAGGCCAAGCGCCTCCATCAGCGGCGGAACGTACATCCCGAAGCGGCAGCGAAGGCCTTTTTTGAGCCCGTACCACCCCCCGACGGGGTTCTTCGGCGAACGACCCCACGCCTCGACGGTGCCCTCGGCGGCCGGCTTCTGCTCGTCGGCGCTCCCCAGAGGCATCCAGTCGCCGTGCTTCTTGAGCATCGCGTGAAGGTCGTCCAGGCAGCGGAGGTCGTATCTGAGCTCAGTCTTCCCTACCGTGCAGACCAGGGCGGGTGGATTGAGTGACTCGTCCCTGTACATCTGGTATTCGGACGACCCGCTCGGTGTCGTCAGATGCCAGGGGGATTGCTTGGTGCCGGAACCCTTCACTTTTGTCATCGCTCTCTCCTTCATATCGCCGCCGTCTCGCGCGATCATAGGAAATTGACGCGGAAGAGTGCGGCCGCCGAAGGGCGCGCCGGGTAGACTTCGGAGCTTGAATCTGGAGGCGATCGCACCACTGATCGCCGCCTCGCTGTTCGGACTCGTCTCCGGCTTCAACGACGGCGGCAACCTGATGGCCTCATTCACATCAGGTCGCGTCATAACGCCGCGCGCTGCGGCGCTCCTCCTGCTCATCAGCGTTGCCGGGCCGCTGGTGCTCGGCACCGCTGTTGCGCAGACGGTCGGCACCAACGTGATCGACCTCAGAGCACAGGGCGAGCTGAGCTATGTCCTGATCACGCTATCCCCGCTGTGCGTGGTCCTGCTCTCGCTGTCGTTTGGGATTCCCACCAGCATGACCCTCGCGCTGGTGGGCGCGATGCTGGGCTGGGTGCTGGTGGGAGGCGGCCACAGCGCGGTTCACTGGGCGGGAGTGGCGCGAATCCTCGTCGGCATGCCGCTGTCGGTGCTGGGCGGGGGCGCGCTCGCGCTGATCGTCTACCGGACCATCCGCCGTTTCCTCGGTAACCGACCTCACGCGTCATTGCTCGGACTGGCAAGGTTCCAGTTCTTGACCGCGGCCTTTCAAGCTTTCGCTTATGGCGCCAACGACATGGAGAAGACGGTCGGCCTGATCGCTGTCGGAATGTCGTTTCCCAACCACGCGCAAGCCGTGGCTTTTTCGAGTGCGGCCCCTATCATTGGCGCATTCGTTTCCTTTTACCTCGGCGCAGTCATAGGAGGATCGCGGGTCGCTGGTCGCGTCGGACTCGGCGTCCTCAAAGTGCGCCCGATGCAGGCCCTCTCGCAGCAATTCGCGTCTGGAGGCGTGGTCGCCGTGCTCGCCGTGGCCGGGGCGCCGGTGAGCATGACTCAAACAATTGATGGAGGGCTCGTCGGCGTCGGCGCCGCGCTGCGCGCCTCATCGGTTCGATGGGGCATCGTTCGCGAGATGCTCGGTAGCTGGTTGTTGACGCTGCCGCTGGCGCTCGCCGTTACCGCAGGGCTGCACCTGGCTGTGAGGATCACCGGGTTGGCGCCATGAGCTTCGGCCGCACGTTCAAGGCGCTGACGAGGTCCAACGATCGCAGGTTCGTCGAGCTGCTGAGCCAGCAGGCCGACCTCACGGTCAAGGCGCTGCAGGTCCTGGAGAAATTCGGGCGGGATGCAGACGGCAACGGCCACCTGGTCGATCAGCTGAAGGAGATCGAACGGGAGGGAGACGCCGCGCGGCGTGTCCTGATCGACGAGCTGCTGCGCACGTATGCGACTCCGTTCGACCGCGAGGATCTCTTCGCCCTCTCGCGCGCCATCGATGACATCCTCGACGCCGCGAACGAGACCGCAGTCGAGCTGGCTATGTACAGGATTGGGCCGCCCGAGGGCCTGAAAGAGATCGTGAAGGTGCTCATCGAAGGAGCTCGCCACATCAGCGCCGCCGTGGGCGAGCTGCTGGCCCACCCTGGAGTCGCCGCCGAGCACGCGGTGCGGGCCAAGCGGTCCGAGAACAGGATCGACAGCCTCTATCACCAGGCGGTCGGAAAGCTCTTCGACAGCGAGACGGAGATGAGCAAGATCCTCAAGTCGAGGGAGATCTACCGCCACCTCAAGAACTCGGCCGACCGCATCGACAGGGCCGCCGACGAGATCTCGGTAATCGTCATCAAGCGCAGCTAGCCGAGGCGACGGAACAAACGTCCGGCGCGAGCCGGTTTTGTGAGTGAATGAAGAAGCTCGACGGCATCCACCACATCTCGTCGATCACCGCTGACGCGCCGGGCAACGTCGCCTTCTACGCCGGCGTGATGGGTCTTCGGCTGGTCAAGAAGACCGTGAACCAGGACGACCCGACCGTCTACCACCTCTTCTACGCAGACGAGAACGCGAGCGCAGGGGCCGATATGACGTTCTTCGAGTACCCCGGAGTCGCTCGAGGCCGGGCAGGCGCGGGGATGATCCACCGCATCGCGTTTCGGGTCCAATCCACCGACGCGCTTGATTTCTGGCAGGGCCGCCTTGCGGGTGCCGGCATCGAGGCGGAGCGCTCAGACGATCGCCTCCTCTTCGCCGACCCCGAGGGCTTGGGACTGGAGCTGATGGTCGCCGGCGTCGCGGACGCGCCGCTGATCGCCGAGCATCCCGAGATCCCGTCCGAAGTCGCCCTCCAGGGATTCGCCGGCGTGCGCGCGTACTCTATGGCGCCTGAACGCAGCCGCCTACTTCTCGAAGACGTGCTGGGCTTCAGTGGCACCGGCCCCGGTCAATTCGAGTCGCGAGGTGAGCGGCGAGGTTCCTTCTACATATACGACCCCGCTCCCGAGAGTCGTGGCATGAGCGGCGCGGGTACAGTCCATCACGTTGCGTGGTCGTCGACCCTCGAGGACCATGCCGCGTGGCGAGAGAAGGTTGCCGCAGCGGGAGCCCGGCCGACGCCGATCATCGACCGCTACTACTTCCGGTCGATCTACTTCCGCGAGCCGAGCGGCGTGCTGTTCGAGATCGCGACACTCGGCCCCGGCTTCACGAGCGACGAACCGCTCGAGCACCTGGGCGAGCGCATCTCGCTGCCGCCGAACTTCGAGCACCTCCGCGAGGAGGTCGAGCGAACGCTGACGCCGCTGCCCAACCCTCGCGCGGCAGTTCGTGCCCCGACCGGCGCCTCATCGAAAGACTCGTCGAAGTCTTCGAGCCCGCGTCGAGACTGACCTCGAAACCGTCGCGGCACCAACCTGGTGATCGATGGCCAGGCTGCTGAGCTTCGAGCACCTCGTAACCCTCGGCGTGATCGCCGCCTGCATCGCGGCGCTGGTGACGGCCGCCCGGCTGCGTCCAGGCGGATGGACTGTGCACGCCTGCCGGGCGCTCGCTCTGCTCATCGTCGCCAACGAGTGCGGGTGGTGGGTGTGGCTCGCGTTCCAGCACACGTGGTCCGCCAGCTACGCGCTCCCCCTCCAGCTATGCGACGTGGTCGCTTTCACGTCTGCGGCGGCGCTGTGGTTCCGCCACCCGCTGCTCGTCGAGCTCGCCTACTTCTGGGGCCTTGCGGGCACCGCGAACGGCCTGGTCAGCCCGGACCTGATTGACCACTTTCCGAGCTATCTCTTCCTTCAATACTTCATAGCCCACGGCGCCATCGTCGCCGCCGCCCTGCTGCTGGTCGTCGGCCTGCGGATCGCGCCTCGCCCCGGTGCCGTCGCGCGCGCCATCGCGCTGACACTGGTGCTGGCGGTGGTCGACGCGGCCGTCGACCTCGTGACCGGCGGCAACTACATGTACCTGAGGCAGACGCCCGGCGTGGCCAGCCTGCTCGGCCTGATGGGCCCATGGCCCTGGTACATCGTCGCGGCAGCAGTCCTGGCGGTGGCCATCTTCGTGGCGCTGGACCTCCCGTTCGTGATCTCTCGCCACCGGACGAGCACGGCGCCACCAGGCACGGTCCACCGCTAGAGTTTCTCGCCATGCTCCCATGGACCGAGGCTGCGCTCGGGATCGTCATCCTCGCTGTGACCTTTTACGACGTCTTCCAATCGGTGGTCTTGCCGAGACCGTCGGTGGGCAAGCTCCGGATAGCCCCCTGGGTCTTGCGGCCGCTGTGGGCGCTGTGGCGGTGGCTGGGGATGCGCGACTCTCGCATGGATCGGCGCGAGAACTGGTTCGGGGCGTTCGGTCCGGTCGGCCTGCTGGTGCTGCTCGCGATCTGGGGCCTCTCCAGCATCCTGGGCTATGCCCTGATCCTCGATGCGATCTCCGACCAGATACAGCCGCGACTCGCCGACTTCTGGACGTCCCTCTACTTCTCGGCGTCGACCCTGCTCCCTCTGAGCTACGGGGAGATCCTGCCCATCGGCTTCCTGGCGCGAGTGGTGATAGTGGCCGAGAGCGCGACGGGGGTGGGCCTGATCGCGCTCGTGATCAGCCTGCTCTTCTCGCTCTACGGATCGTTCCAGCGCCGGGAGGAGCTCGTCGTGACGCTCGACGCGCTGGCGGGCGCGCCGCCCGCGGGCCTGCAGATCCTCGAGACGGTCGCAAAGCAGCGGATGCCCGACGAGCTACGCGCCACCTTCGACGACTGGAGGCGATGGTCGGCGGCGGTGCTCGAAAGCCATCTCGCATACCCGATCCTGGTCTACTTCCGTTCGAGCCACGACAACGAAGCCTGGTTGAACTCCTTCGGCGCGGTGATGGATGCGGCCACTCTGGTGTTGAGCACGATCGTCAGCGAGGACGCCACCCAGGGGCACGCCCGCCTGATGTTCAAGGTCGGCAACCATCTGGTCGAGGACCTGGCCTGGTACTTCCGATTCAAGAACGCCGGTGTGCCGATCGTCGAGCGGCAGGAGTTCGACGATGCGCGCGAGCGCCTCATCCAAGCCGGGTATCAGTGCCGCGAAGGCGACCTGGCTTGGTCTGAATTCGTTGCCCTTCGCTCCATGTACGCGTCGCCTGTCAACCAGCTGGCCTCCCGCCTGGCGATCCAGCCGGCCACGTGGATCGGCGACCGCACATACCTTCCGCATGCGCAGCGAGATCCAGCCCGATCTCGCGTTCGGAAGCGGGCGGTCAAGCCATGAGGTTCAGCTACCATTCACCCGCCTTGCGCATCGCGGCCGTCCTGGCGTCGGGGTCGTACACGATCCTGTAGAAAGGCTCGGCCCACAGCCTGGTCGTGCGCGGCGGCCTGACGCGCTGGTGCGGCCTCACACGCCCCGGGGGACGCTCACCGCTCGCGCCGCCCACATGCCAGCGATCCAGCGCGGCGGCAGTCGCTTTGAACGTTGCCATCGCCTCGGTCGGATCGAGAAGGCCCTGGTCGTCGCCCTCTGCACGTCCGAGGTGCTCGCGCCACAGCCTCAGCCGCAGGTCGCGCGCGTATGTGCGGGCGCCATCACCAAGTCCGGCCGGGTCCGCCGGCTCCCTGGCATCCCGCGCGTCGTCGACCACGGCGCACGAGATCTCCGAGTCATGGCTCCAGGACCTCCGGTTGAAGTTGTCGGACCCAACCGAGGTCCAGACATCGTCGATCACGCAGATCTTGGCGTGGACGTACACCGGTATGCCTAAGGCGTTCTCGATGTCGAAGATCGCGACCCGATCCCCGCCGGCGTCGACCAGGGCTTCCACCGCCTGCTCACGGCCGACCTGGTTCGGCGGAAGGGTCAGCCTGCCGGCCTGGTCGAAGTATCTCGGGACGACTGCTATGAGAAGCAGCTCGCGGTTGCTGAGAAGCGCCTCCACGAACGGCCTCATCACATCCCGCGACCAGAGGAACTGGTCTTCGATGTAGATGAGCCTGCGCGCGCGCCGGAGCGCCTTCCGATAGCCGCGAGCGATGCTTCGCTCGCCGTCGGGTGCGAACGGGTAGCCGCTCTGACGCCTGCCGTACGTGCGGAGCACCTGGACCGAGCAGGTGCCTGCGACCGGCGGGTCAGGCGCCATCGGGGGCAGCGTGCTCGCCCGGCGATCCGTGTGGCGCAGGAGGTCATGCAGTATCCCGAGCGGATCGCGGCTCAGCGGGGTTGGGTCCGACCATCTCTCGCGGAAGGTGAAATCGAGGTCTCCGACAGCAGGGCCTTCGACGGCAACCTGGACGTCGTGCCAGGGGGGTGTCGCCCCGTACAGCGGCGACATCGGCTGGCGCTGAGGGTCGCCGAAATGGTAGGCGTCGTCATTCCTGCTGTGGCAGAGGTCGATACCGCCGACAAATGCAAGGTCCCCGGTCGGCCCGACTCCGTGGCGGATGACCACGAGCTTCTGGTGGTGGGAGCCGCCAAGGCGCACGCGCTGGTCGAGGAGGACCTCGCCTCCCGCCCTGTTCACGACCACGCCAAGGTGGCGGTTCTCCTTGGCGCTGAACCCAAGTCGGTCGGCGTGCGAGCGCCAGAGCAGCCCCTTCACGCTCACACCACGACGCGCGGCACCGGCCAGGACAGCCCCGATCTCGGTCTCGGGACCCTCCCCAAGGCGTTGGTCGGGGTCGCCGCGCCAGTCGGTGAAGAACAGCTTGTCGCCAGCACCCAGCTCGGAGACGGCCTCCAACAGGCGGCGAAAGTAGGAAACACCGTGTACCAGGGTCTCGATCTTGTTGCCGGTGGTCCAGGCTGCCCCGTCCGGATGCCGCCTGTCGAGCGCCGTGAATTCATTGCCCCGTTCACAGCCAGAGAGAAACCAGTCCTCGAGCGTGCCCGCCAGGTGCTCGTCGTGCCGCATCGGACTCAGATTAAAGACCGGCACCCTGTCGGGCGGAAACTGGCCTCCACGAGTGTTATGGCTATTGTTTCTGGCCCGGGCCCATGATCGGACAGCCAGGACCTCGGTGAGAAGGTCCGCTCAGACCTGGTCATCCGGTTCGCATCGGCCAGCTCCAGGAGGTCAAAAAGTGCGCGTCGACATCAATTTCGATATGAAGCGGGCGGCCTGACATGGCGGCTGTTCAACACGGCGCCGGCAATGTCAAGCAGGCGGCGGAGAACCCCCAGCTCGAGCTGCTCGAGCGCCTCGGCTATGTGGTCCGCGGCACCCTGTATGCGGTGATGGGCTTTCTTGCGCTGCGGATAGCGCTCGCGACGCCCGGCGGCAAGGCCACCGACCTTTCCGGCAGCCTCGTGTGGCTCATCGGCAACCCATTTGGAAAGCTGGTCCTGATCGTCACGATCATCGGCCTTCTGGCCTATTCGGTCTGGGGCTTCGTGCGCGCGATCTACGATCCGCTGCACCGCGGCCGAGACGTCAAAGGCATCGCGGCGAGAGTCGGCTTTGTCACGAGCGCCCTCTCCTATCTGGCGATCGTCTTCTTCGCCCTGCAGATCCTTGCGGGGCAAGGCGCCACTTCCGGAGACAGCACCCAGAAGACGATCAGCTCCATCCTGACCAATCCCGCGGGCGGCTTCATCACCATAGTGATCGGCGTCATCGCCATCGGGATCGGGATCGGGCAATTCATCGAGGCCTACCGTGCCACCTTTGCGAAGGACCTGAAGGCCGGCGAGATGAGCCAGTCCGAGAGAAGTATCGCGATCGGTCTGGGCCGTTTCGGGATGGCAGCTCGGGGCGTCACCTTCGTCGTCATCGGTTGGTTCCTCATCCAGGCCGGCCTCCACCACGCCCCCGCCCAGACCAAGGGCTTCAGCGGGGCCTTCCTGTTCCTCCTGGCCCAGCCCTACGGGCGCTGGCTGCTGGGCATCGTTGCGCTCGGATTCATCGCGCTTGGCCTCCACTCGTACGCATGCGCGCGGTGGGTCCGGCTGATGGGCAGCAACTCGGGTTGAGCGCAATCGTCGCCTCCATCACTGCGCACAAGGAGAAGACCTCGCCGTTTCGAGTGCGATTCCTGGTGCTTGGCGTGGTGCTGCTCGCGATCTTCGGTGGCCTCACCCTCTATGCGGCCGGTAACAAGTACATGCCGTTCGACGTTTCCATAGAGCGGTCGATCCAGGCCGTCAACTGGGGGCCGGTCGTCACAATCTTCAACTGGTTCGACTGGCTGGAAGGCTCCCGCCAGCTGTACGCCGCCATCGGCGCCATCGTCCTGGTGGCCGTGATCAACTGGAAGAAGGCGCCGCTGATCGCTGTCGCGGCCGGTGCTGGACCGATCTACTCGATCATCCAGGGGATCATCCAGCGTCCGCGCCCGCCGGCGGACCTGGTCCACGTGATCCGGCATACGGGAAGCTTCAGCTTTCCGAGCGGCCATGTCGTCTTTTTCAGCTGGGTCCTGGTGATGCTCGTGGTCTGCCTCGCAGTGGGCCGCCTCCCCCGCCCGCTGCTTGCAGTGGCCTGGATCGCAGCGGCCCTCGTCTTGCTACTGGATTGCATCGGGCGCATCTACCTCGGGGAGCACTGGCCCAGCGACGTCCTGGCCGGCCTGGCGCTTGGGCTGGGCTGGACCTCGATCGTGCTATCGGTGCGGCTCCTGTCCAACCCGGCGCTGGAGCAGCGCAAGTAAGCAATGGCAGTCAGGTCCGTGCGCCGGCCGGATGTATTGCCTCAAGACAGGTTCTTGAACCGTGAGCTCTCGCGGCTCGACTTCGACAGCCGCGTGCTCTCAATGGCCGAAGATAGGACGCGCCCACTGCCGGAGCGGATTCGCTTCATGGCGATATTGAGCGACAGCATCGACGACTTTTTCCAGGTGCGGGTGGCCGGACTGCACGAGCAGGTGATCGCATCGGTGAGCGCGACCTCGCCAGACGGAATGACACCCGAGGACCAGCTGCATGGGATCGGCGAGAAGGTGCGCGACCTCACGGAGCGCCAGTCGGCCATCCTCGCCGGGGACATCTTGCCCGCCCTTGCGAGCGCCGGCTTTCGCATGGTCACCGCGGACGATCTTTCGAAGGCCGACCGGCGCCTGCTCGCCGAGGTGTTCCAAGAGCGCATCTTCCCAGTGCTCACCCCGCTCGCGGTCGATCCCGCGCACCCGTTTCCGTATATCTCCAACCTCTGTCTCAACCTCGCCGTGATGGTGCGAGACCCCATGCGGCACCAACCGCGGTTCGCGAGGGTGAAGGTGCCCCCGCTGCTCCCGCGCTTCATCGGCCTCCCGGACGGCGAACGATTCATGGCCATCGAGCACGTGATCGCTCTTCACCTGTCAGTTCTGTTTCCCGGCATGGAAATCGTCAGCCATGACTACTTCCGGGTGACACGCGACGCAGACCTCGACCTGGACGACGACGAGGCCGAGGACCTCATGGCCGCGGTCCAGGCCGAGCTGACGCGCAAGCGTCGAAAGGGCCGGGCGGTGCGCCTCGAAGTGGAACCGGATATGTCCCCCGAGGTTCTCGTTCTCCTGCTGCGAGAGCTGGAGTTGGACCCACAGGACGTGTACGCGGTGAAGGGCATGCTGGACCTCACGGGCCTCGCTTCCATCCATGTGCCCGGCGGCGGCAACCTCCTCGGCGCGAGTGTGTGGGTGCCGACGACCCAGCCGAGGCTTAGCCCGGATGGCGGCGAGCCTGTCGACTTCTTCGGGGCCATGCGCGACAGGGATCTTCTCGTCCACCACCCGTACGACTCCTTCGGTACCTCGGTCGAGGCGTTCGTCGAGCAGGCTGCCCGAGACAAGGACGTCCTCGGGATAAAGGTCGCCATGTATCGGACCTCAGGTCCCGAGAGCCCGATCGCCTGTGCGCTGAAGAGTGCGGCCCAGTCCGGCAAGCAGGTGGTCGCGCTCGTCGAGCTGAAGGCGCGCGGCGACGAGCAGGCGAACATCGTGTGGGCCAAGGCACTCGAGGAGGCGGGCGTCCACGTGGTCTACGGCCTCGTCGGCCTGAAGACGCACGCCAAGCTCATGCTGGTCGTCCGGCAGGAGGGTGAAAGGGTCCGGCGTTACGCGCACATCGGAACGGGCAACTACAACGCGATGACCGCCGGCGCGTTCGAGGACGTCGCGCTGTTCACGGCAGACCCGGACGTGACAGCAGACATCGCGGAGCTCTTCAACTACCTCACCGGCTACAGCCGCCAGAGCGAGTACCGCAAGCTCCTGGTCGCCCCCACCACGCTTCGCTCAGGGATCGTGGCCATGATCCGGGCCGAGGCTTCAAAGCCGGACGGGCGAATCGTGATCAAGGTCAACAACCTGGTCGACCCTGAGGTGATCGACGCGCTCTACCGGGCGTCACAGGCCGGGGTCCGGATCGACCTCATCGTGCGGGGCATCTGCTGCCTGAAGCCCGGTGTGGCCGGGCTGTCTGAAGGAATCCGCGTGCGCTCCCTGGTCGGACACTACCTGGAGCACTCACGGATCTTTCGCTTTGGAAGCGACGCAAGCGCTCACGTCTTGATCGGGTCCTCGGACCTGATGCCACGCAACCTCGACCGGCGCGTGGAGGCCGTCGTACCGGTCGGAGACCCGGCGCTGAAGAAGCAGGTCGAGCAGTTCCTAGAGCTCGAGCTGGCCGACGACACACTCGCGTGGGAGCTCGCGGAGGACGGGACCTGGCGCAAGGTGGCCGAGGGCCGCGGTATCAACACCCAGGCGATCATGCAACGAGCGACCCTTGGAATCGTCGAGGGCGAAGGAGCCGATGCCTTATGACCACGAGCAAGCGCCCGGTCAAAAGCGCCACCAGGTCGGCGACCAGCCTGCTGATCTTGAGCTCCAAAGCGGGCTCGATGACCCCTGAGATCGAGGACAAGCTCCGCAAGGCGTTCGCCGGCAGCCTGATCGTCGAGTTCGATCCCAAGTTGGACATCGAGAAGCTGGTCTCTCCGAAGGCCACGATCATCGTGGCAGGCGGCGACGGCACCATCGGCTGGGTGGTGCGCAGGCTCGCCGACACCAAGCATCCGGTCGGCATCCTTTCGATGGGCACCTTCAACAACTTCGCCAAGTCGCTGCACCTCCCGATGACGGTGGACGCCGCCATCAAGGTGATCAAGACCGGGCGACCGCATCCGATAACCCTCGGCCGGGTGAATGGAAAGATCTTCCTGGAGGCGGCTGCCATCGGACTTTTCGGCGAGTTCATCACCGCGGGCGAATCCGCCAAGGACCGGGCGTTCGGGGCTTTCGCCGACGACGTTAGACACATCGCCGAGGCGAAACCCTTCACTTACGAGCTGACAGGAGACATCAGGGGAAGCGGCACCGCGATGTCGCTCGTCTTCACCAACACCACCTCGATCGGCGCCCAGATGCCGGTCAGCGACAAGACGCCGGTGGACCCATACCTGGAGCTGTCGGTGCATGCGGGCGCGACCCGCACCGACATCGCCAAGCGAGTCCTCGCCCGCGTAGTGCTCTCCAAGCACAAAGAAGGAGGACTCGGCCAGGTGTTCAAGTTCCGCAAGATCGTTGTGACGGCCAAGCCCAAGGTGAAGATCTACGCCGACAACGCTCAGATCGGGCGCACGCCGGCGACCATCACCGCCGAGCTGAGCGCGCTGCACGTGCTCCTCAAGAGATGAGTGCCACCGCCAAGGCTGCTCCGGCGCCCCTGGCCGAGCCCAAGCAGGCTGCCGCCGAGGTCATCGCAGGGCAACCTGGGCCGACCGCCAGGCGCTGGCTCGGTCCCACCGCCCTGGTCGTCTTCGTCCTCTTCGCGATCGACACCTACCTGGTCGTGCAGAACGACGTGCTTCCGTTCGACGTCCCCATCGCCAAGTTCATTCAGAGCGTGGCCTGGGGGCCGATCGTCTACCCGATGCAGCTCATCAACGCGAGCGCGGGCATCTGGCAGGTCCTGCTTGGCGCCGTTGCAGTGGTCGGCCTCTTCGTATTCGAGCGCCGAGCGGGGTGGCTGATGTTGATTGGGAGCATCTCGAGCCTGCTCGACAACATCATCAAGCTCATCATCTCGCGGCAGCGACCGCCTGCCGACCTCGTCCACATCCTCACGCCCACCACCGGCTTCAGCTACCCAAGCGGGCACGCTGTGTTCTTCACCTGGATGAGCTTCATGATCGCGGTCTCGATCGCGCCGAAGATCAGGCCCTCCTACCGGCCGGTCCTCTGGACCCTCGCGGGCCTGGTCATCGCGCTGACATGCATCTCCAGGGTATGGGCGGGCGACCACTGGCCGAGCGACGTCCTTGGCGGCGTGCTGCTCGGGGTCGGCTGGTCGGCGTTCGTGCTGTGGCTGCCTGAACGATGGCTGCCGTCCCCGAGCTTCCGGTGGTTTCGGGGGAGCGCCCGGAGCTGATGCCCCGCCTCTAAACCTACCGGCGGCGCCGCCCTCGCTTCTTGAACAGCCAGGCGCTGAGGGTTCCGATCCCGATTCCGATGACGCCCCCGACCGCCGCATCGCTGGGGAAGTGCACGCCGAGGTGAACCCTTGATGCTCCGACGCCGGTAGCGAGCGTATAGGCGAGGGGGGCGGCCTTCGGGTAATAGAAGGCCAGCGCAGTGGCCGCAGCAAACGATGAGGCGGTGTGGCCGGAGGGAACCGAATGGTCGGGCGGTTTGATCCCGACCACGCGAGCCTCGCGGTTGACGAATGGCCTCACTCGTCTGAACAAAGGCTTGACCCGGGTCTGGACCACGTACGTGGCCGCGAGCGAGGCGAACGCGGTGGCCAGGCCGGCGCGCCGGCCCCTCGGGCCGCCCAGCATGGCGAGGGCCGCTCCTCCCGCCACCCAGCCGAGACCCTCGCCCAGGTCGGACAGCACGCTGACATAGCGGTCGCTGGTCGTCGTATGCGGCAGGCCGTTGATCAAGTGGAAGAGCCGCCTGTCGATTCCGGCTGGAGCGGGGGGCGCGACGACCACCGCCACCTCGCCTGAGTCGACGTGGACCGCGACTGGACCCGCCTCGACGAGAGGCTTTGTTTCCGGGACGCCCTTCGGGTCGGTCAGTCCGGGCCTTTTCGGCGCGCGCGACCGGCCACCATCCGAAGCTGGAAGATGCGGGCCGCTCCAAACGCGACAACGATGACGGCCCCGAGGATCAATCCGAACAGGAGCGCCACCGCCAGCGGCAGGTGGCCGTGGAACATCAGGAAAGTGACCTCGACGCTCTGCTGGTTCTGAAGGATGAAGACGAGGATCACCACCAGCGCGACGAGGCCGATGACGACAGCGGTCCATGCGCCGCTCAGGCGGGTGCGTCGCTCGCCTGGGAGCGGCTCACCGGTAACCTTGGCGTCAGGCGCGGCGGGTTCGTCTGTGGGGGTGTCGCTGATCTCCATGCCTGTATATCAAATAACACGTAAACGGGCCCGACCACACCTGATCGGTACCATTTCGGCTATGGATTCGGCGCGGACGGCCTGGGCGCGGGTCGGCTACCAGGGTGAGCCGGGGGCCTACTCGGAGGAGGCGACGCTGGCGATCCTCCCGGCCGCGGTCACCGTCGGCTATCCCACCTTCTCGCGCGCCTTCGATGCGGTGGCGAGCCGCGAGGTCGACGCCGCCGTCTTGCCGGTGGAGAACTCTCTGGGCGGCATCGTGCAGGAGGTGAACGACCTTCTGTGGGAGCGCTCGGGACTGCGCATCAGCGGTGAGGTCATCCACCCGGTCCGCCACTGCCTGCTCGGACGCGGCGAGCCGGTGGTCAGAGCGCTGTCGCACCCACAGGCGCTGCTTCAGTGCCGGCGATTCCTGGAAGCGCGCAACATCCAGGCCGTCACCTTTCACGACACGGCCGGCGCGGCGCGTGCTGTGGCGGAAGGCATGGTCGTCGGCAGCGCCGCGATCGCGAGCGCTGCGGCCGCGCGCCGCTACGGCTTGAAGATCCTTGCCGAGGGCATCCAGGACGACGACTCCAACCAGACGCGCTTTCTGATCATCGACCGAGGGGCCGTCGCGCGGCCAGGGCCCAAGGGCCTCACCAAGGCCTCCCTCGCGTTCATCGGGTCCCACAAGCCCGGCAGCCTGGTCGCTGCCCTGCGGTGCCTGTCCGAGCGAGGTATCAACCTGACCCGGCTCGACTCCCGGCCCATGCCCGACCGGCCCTGGCAGTACCGCTTCTACGTGGATTTCGAGGTGGACGACCCGGCCACGGCGATCGACGCGTTGGAGGCGCTCGCCAAAGAGACGACCGAGGTCAAGTTGTTCGGAACCTATCCCGCCGCGGGCGAATAGGCGAGACTTTGCCCCTGTGAAGTCCAAACAACCTACCAGGCGCGTCCCCAACCTCTTCGATTCCAACGTCTTCTCGGTGGAGAGGATCGAGCTCGACGGCGTGGAGGAGAGCTTCCTGCGGGGTGGGCGCAACCTGTTCCCCCTCCTGCCGAAAGCCCTGGCCGGGATCTCGCAGATCGGCGTCATCGGCTGGGGCTCGCAGGGCCCCGCCCAGGCCCAGAACCTGAAGGAATCGCTGGCCGGGACCGGCGTGAAGGTCGCCGTGGGCCTCCGCGAGGGGTCCGAATCGATGGCCGAGGCAAGGGCGGCCGGCTTCTCGGAGAAAGACGGAACCCTCGGCGAGATGTTCGACGTCATCGGCAAGTCAGACCTGGTGATCCTGCTGATCTCGGACGCCGCCCAGGCGCAGCTGTACAAGAAGGTGTTCGCAGCTCTTCGGCCCGGCGCGACCCTTGGTTTGTCCCATGGGTTCCTGCTCGGATACCTCGAGACGACGGGCGAGCGGTTCCCGGCCGAGATCAACGTCATCGCCGTCTGCCCGAAGGGGATGGGCCCGTCGGTGCGCAGGCTGTACGAGCAGGGCCGCGAGGTGAACGGCGCCGGAATCAACACCAGCTTCGCGGTCGAGCAGGACCTCGACGGCCGCGCCACCGATGTGGCGCTCGCCTGGTCGGTGGCCCTCGGCGCGCCATACACCTTCAAGACGACCTTGAAGTCGGAGGTGGTCTCCGACCTCTTCGGCGAGCGCAGCATCCTGCTCGGCGCTGTCCACGGGATCGTCGAGGCGCTTTACCAGCGCTACCTGGACGAGGGCACAGAGCCGGAGGATGCGTTCAACCGGGCGTGCGAGTCGCTGACCGGCCCGATCCGGCAGATCATCTCGCGCCACGGCCTCGTCGGACTCGACGAGCACCTCGACGCCAAGGGGCGGCGCGACTTCCGGCGCGCGTACGACGTCACTTACGCGTCGTTCAAAGGCGTGATGGCCGAGATCTACGACGAGGTGATGTCAGGCAACGAGGTGAAGAGCGTCGTCATGGCGGCCAACCGCTTCGCCCAGTACCCCATGACGACCATCGAAGGCTCGCCGATGTGGAAAGCGGGCGCGGAGGTGCGCCGGCGCCGAGGTCAGATCAAGACAGAGGTCGATGGCTTCACGGCCGGCACTTTCGCAGGCGCGATGATGGCGCAGGTCGACATCCTCGTCGAGCACGGCCACCCCTACTCGGAGATCGCCAACGAATCTATCATCGAGGCCGTCGACTCGCTGCTCCCCTACATGCACGCCCGCGGGGTCGCGTACATGGTCGACAACTGCTCGACCACCGCGCGCCTCGGCACACGCAAGTGGGGCCCGCGCTTCCAGGCGATGCTGGAGCAGGTGGCCTTCCCGGCCGTGGCCGCGCAAGACGAGACGCCGGACCAAATGCCCGACGGCTTCGTCACCCACCCGGTCCACGAGGTGATGCACAGGCTGAGCCAGATGCGCCCGCCGGTCGACATAGCCGTCACTTAGGACTACGGCGGTACAGCGACCAGGTCACGTTTCTCACTCCAACTCAGCCGCCAGCCTTCTTCGTGGACCATTCGATGGTGGCGCCGGCACAGCAGCACCAGGTTGTCCATTCGTCTGTCGCCGCCGTCGGCCCAGTGCCGGATGTGATGAGCATCAGTCCAGTCGGGTGGCCGATCGCAACCGGGGAAGCGACAACCTCGATCTCTGACCACCAGCGCCTTGCGCTTTGGACCCGAGATCAGCCGCCGGGTGCGGTCGGCGCGCGGCTGATTGGACTCCGAGTCGAAGAAGATCGGCGTGATCGCAGCGTCACAGGCGAGCCGTCGAGCCGTCTCGGAAGGAACCGGCTGCGCCCACTCCAGCTCGGCCGCCGGCGCACCCGGCTGCTTGGCCAGGGTCGCCATCTCGACGGTCAGCGCCAGATGCGGCCGCTGGCCCCCAACCTCGGGGAGCCGGCCGCCGTCCAGCTGCTGACGCGCCAGCTCCACCAGGGAATCGGCGCGACGCTGCCTGGGCGTGCGCTGGTCATCGGGTGCTGGCGGTCCGCTCAGCGCATTGAGCGCTGTCTGGAGGACCGCGCCACCCTCCGGGTCGAGACGCCCGTTGAGATAGAAGACGCCATCAAGCGTCTGGCTCAGATGCAGGAAGCGAAGCTCGTGCGCCTCATTGGCATCGAGGAGGACACCGTCAGCGTCCAGGCAGTGACGCAACTTCAAGGTGACGAGTCGCAGACGAGCCGGATCGAGCTCTTTGGCGGCGGTGACCAGGATGGTCTCCGCGTGCACTTCCATCTTGTCGCCCAGCCGCTCGGCGGTCCTCGCGATCATCGCCGCGTGCTGGTAGCTGATGTCACCGTCGGCGAAGGCTTCGCTGGTCTGAGGCAACGCAGGCAGCTGCCGCGACATCGCGACCCGGTCGGAGGCCACCGACGGAGAGAGCTTGCATTCGTAACCCAGCCACTGCTTGGCGCCAAAAGTACCGGTGCCGACAAAGCCCTGGCCATCGTCGAATCGCCTCAGGCGGCGGATGAACTCCGCCTCGCAGCCGTTGATGTGCCGGCGCAGGGCGGCGAGATCGTCACCCATGCAGAATGCGGGAACAGCCTCGAGGTCCTCGGCGCGCAGGCTCTGGAGACCCGAGCTCAGCTCGGCAAAAGGCACTTGCTCAGGGCTGGTTACCTGACCGAAAACCACTCCAGAACGCATGTTCGTATTGTACCCGTTTCGTATTCAAAATCAAGAGAAAAGCGCTCTTAACAGACATCTTTTTCGAAGCAGAATTCCCACGAGCCCGCCAGCCGTCTGCAGCCCGCCGCAGTCGACGCCAAACCCGGCCCCCACTCCCTCTTCCCAGCCCGTCACCACGCGCCACAATCCACGCCAGCGCGTGCCCCTCCATTCCCTCCTCCCAGCCCCGTCCGACCCCGCGCCACAATCCACGCCAAGGCGTGCTCCCTCCACTCCCTCGTCCCAGCCCCTCTCTCTACAGATACGTATCAGTCGTCAGGTTGTAGAGCCTGGGATTGAGCCCGATCACCTGGTCCGCGTCGATCGGCACGTCGACCAGGATGGAGCGTCCCGACCCCGCGTAGCACGCGTCCAGGATCTCGTCCAGGTTGCCGAGGTCGGCCCGCAGTCGATACCCGTCCCACCCATGCGCCTTGGCAGCCGCCACGAAATCGATCGGGGCCAGCTTGCCGTGGTAGCGGCCCTTGTCCACGTCGGGAATGACCACCTCCAGACCCTTGTCGACTATCGCGTACGTGCCGTTGTTGACGATGAACAGGTTCATGCCGATGCCGGCCGCCTCGGCGAGCGCCCCACCGAACAGCCTCCAGCACCCATCGCCCGAGAAGACAAACGTGTGAAGGCTTGGATCGGCCGCCTTGGCCCCGACGCCGAGCCCGAACGCGCCACCCATCGCCGAGCCGTCATGGATCGTATGGAACGGAATCGACTGGTGCGGCCGCTGCGTCACGTACTGGCGATCCTTGTAGGCGGTGCAGACGTCGTCGAACCCGATGCTGTGCGGCCGCCATGACCGGTACAGCTCGCCATAGAAATCAAACGCGTCGACACACCCCTTGCGGACGTCGCGCGAGATGGTCCGCGTGTTGAGGTCTCGCGGCGGGTCGATGCGCGGCCGCTGCCCCACCTTGCCCTTGAGCCGCGGCAGCACCTCCTGAAGCGTCTTTTCGATGTCGCCCCTCACCACCCTGTAGTCGCCCTCGACGCGATGCCTGAAGTCCCCGTCCTTGTGCCCATACGGCTCGTTCCACGCGGTGAAATGCCAAACGTGGCCGGCCGCGATGGGGCTGAGGTTCAGGGAGTATTCGCCCGAGTCAAACCCAAGGCTGATGACAATGTCGTCCGCGGTCACGCTGCGCCACAGCTTCATCGCCTCGTCGTTGCCGCCGAACGAGATGTATCCGTACCCGTACCGGTTGTCCCGCGAGACCGCGTTGGCGCCGTTCACGGACCAGACGGTGGGCGCGGCGAGCAGCTCCGACAGCTCGGTGGTGAGCTTCGTGATGCCCGGACATCGAGCGGCCTCGGCCCCCACGTAGATGATGACCCGCCGCCCGTTGATGAGGCGGGGAAGCTCGTGTACGAAGCGATCGGCGTCCACCTGGTCGAAGCTGCGAGGACGCTCGATCATCGGCACGTCGACCTGCACCTGCTGCGACAGGATGTCGGGGTGGAAGGCGATCGCCACAGGCTTCGACTCCGCAAGGATCGCCTGCGCATGCTCGAGCTGGGCCTCCAGCTTCGAGATGTCGTCGACCACTATGCAGGCGTCGCCGAGCTCCGCCCGCAGCTGCGGGACCACGTTCATGCCGTGCTCCGATACGTCCTGCAGCGGCGACAGTCCGATCGACAGCGTGGAGTTGAGCGCGATGATGTAGACCGCCGGGATGTTGTGCAGCTTCGCATCGGTGATGCCGCTCGAGCCGAGCTTGGTGGCCGCCCCCGTCGTGGTGAGGCAGCCGGCGATGCGCCCGGAGGCCAGGTAGTAACCGAGCGGAACGAACCCCGCGACGTACTCCCCCATCGTCTGCATGCGAGGCGTCCCGTCGCCGATCTGCTCCAGGCCGAGGAGCGGCTCGAGGTGCTTGGCGACGTGGATCAGGCCGCCACCGTTCACGCCGGAGTAGAAGGTGATCCCCCATTTCCTCAGGGTGTCGATCAGGGCGAAGTTGCCGCTGGACTGCTCCAGGGCGATGCCGGCTTGGCGGCGGATGGCGGTGCTCACGGGTTTTCTCCTTGTTCCTGCTTTATTCATCAAACCTGCTGGGGGGCGGAACGAAGCGCTTCGGGCGCGGTGACCGCTCGGGCTGGAAGCCGGTTGGCAGCGCTCACGACAGCCCTCAAAGATGCGGTGAGGATGTTGGAGTGGAGACCCACCCCCCACACCGCCGCGCCTTTCTCGCCGGCCGCCTCGACGTACGCGACCGCCGCCGCGTCGGAGCCGGCGCCGATGGCGTGCTCCACGTAGTCCACCACCTGCAGCCGCAAGCCGCACTCACGCGCGAGTGCGTCGGTGAGGGCGGCGATCGGACCGTTTCCACCACCGACGATGGTGCGCTGCACCCCGCCGGTCCGGATGACCGCCTGCAGCCGGGTGCGGTCGGCGCCCGTCCCGGCATGGTCGCTGGTGTCGGTCTCGATCAGCTCGAGGGCCGCCACCGGCGCCAGGTAGGTGGCCTCGAAGGCCCGCCAGATCTCCTCGGGGGTGATCTCCTTGCCTGTCGTGTCGGTGATGCCCTGGATCACCTTCATGAACTCGATCTGGAGCCGTCTGGGCAGATCCAGGTGGTAGTCGTTCTTGAGGATGTAGGCGACCCCGCCCTTACCGGACTGGCTGTTGACGCGGATGATCGCCTCGTACGTGCGCCCGACGTCGTGGGGGTCGATCGGCAGGTATGGCACCTCCCACGTCTCGTTCTTGGACGCGGCGAGGGCTTCCATGCCCTTCTTGATCGCGTCCTGGTGTGAGCCGGAGAACGCCGTGTACACCAGGTCGCCGACGTATGGATGGCGTGGGTGTACCGGCAGCTGGTTGCATGCCTCCACGACGCGGCGCAGATCATCGATGTTCGAGATGTCGAGCTCGGGCTCGACCCCCTGGCTGAAAAGGTTCATCGCCAATGTGACCAGGTCGACGTTGCCGGTGCGCTCGCCGTTGCCGAACAGCGTGCCCTCGACCCGTTCCGCGCCTGCCATCAGGGCCAGCTCGGTCGCGGCGACGGCCGAACCGCGATCGTTGTGGGGGTGCACGCTCAGGACGAAGCTGTCGCGCCTGGCGATGTTTCGGTGGCACCACTCGATCTGGTCCGCGTAGATGTTCGGCGTGCTCATCTCGACGGTCGCCGGGAGGTTCAGGATCATCTTCTGCTCAGGGGTCGGCTGCCAGACGTCAATGACCGCCTCCGAGATCTCCTTGGCGAAGTCGAGCTCAGTGCCCGTGAAGCTCTCGGGCGAGTATTCGAAGACGAATTCCGTCGACCTGTGGTCGGACGCCAGCCGCTTGATCAGCTCGGCGCCGCGCACCGCGATCGCCACGATGCCGTCCCTGTCGAGACCGAAGACCACCCGGCGCTGCAGCGTGGACGTCGAGTTGTACAGGTGCACTATCGCCCGGCGGGCGCCCATCACGCTCTCGAAGGTCCGCTCGATCAGCTCGTCCCGCGACTGCGTGAGGACCTGGATGGTCACGTCGTCGGGGATCAGGTTCTCCTCGATGAGCAGGCGGACGAAGTCGAAGTCCGGCTGCGACGAGGAAGGAAACCCGACCTCGATCTCCTTGAAACCCATCTTCACCAGCACGTCGAAGAAGCGCCTCTTGCGAGTGACGTCCATCGGGTCGATGAGAGCCTGGTTGCCGTCGCGAAGATCGACGCTGCACCACGCCGGCGCCGCCGTGATGGCGTTTCCCGGCCAGCGCCGATCGGGCAGGTCGACAGGCGGAAAGGGCCTGTACTTTCGGATTGGCATTCGCTTCATTCGGGTCTGGGTTCCTTCACTTTTTCGGGTGGACTGAGGTCTTGGGGGAAATGAAAGACCTCCTGGGTCCACGGACGCAGGAGGTCTCGCGAGCACCCACCAGGGGGCGCTCGCCTAGGTAAGGAGCAGCCGGCCGGCTCGTCGAGCCAAGCTCATGGTTCGCCTATGTTGCCCTGGTTGGCAGCCGTTTGTCCAGTTGCTTGATCACAACAGGCGGCGCCTCGCTCAGTCTCTGGGCACCATGCAGGTGGTCGTCTTGAGAACCTGGGGATCAAACACGCGAGCGGCAGATCAGAAATCACGCCGGCCGAGGAAGTGGGCCAGGACCCCTGGCCGGCTCAGCTCGTAGATCGCCAGCCGGTGGCCGCCGGGAGTCGTGAACGAGCAGCACGGACCCATCGGGATCTCGAGGGTCTGCGCCTTCTTCCATCCTCTGGCCTTCAGGCCGGCCATCGCCGCGCCAAGGTCGGGGACCCTGAAGATGAAGATCGGCCTGTCGCCGTCCAGGTGGTCGGTCAGCAGGATGTGAGGAGGGCTCTCGCTCAAGCGGAGCATCGCCACGCGCGCGCCCATCCCTTCGATCGCGAAGGCGAGCTCGGCCCCTAGCACGTCAGTGAAGTACGCGACATCCGCCGCAACGTCGCCGCTGGGCGTGTAGAGGTAGTCGAGCTGGGTGAACGGCGCGCTGCCGATCGCCACAGGTCCTTTCTGGCCGGCGGTTCGCCGCGGCATCGGTTCCGCTTTAGATTATGGGAGGACGTCGTAGACCTTGGCGAGGTCGGCCGGGAGCATCAGGTTCGGATCGGCGCCCAGGAGCAGGCCGCCTTCCTGCAGCGCTCTGACCACGAGCCCGGAGCAGATCTGGTGGTTCTTCCGCGTGAGGCGCAAGGGCCAGCCGAAGAGGAGGAACAGCGCCGCCCCGGCCAGGGCCAGGAATCCGAAGGCCTGCCCGACCTGGGCGTCTGCGTACGCAACCGCCCTCTCGCGGCCGGACTGGCTGAGCTCGGAGCCGAGCCGGACCAGGTGGTATTCCCTGGATCGGTATTTCGAGATCGGGCTGCGCTCGACGCCAAGGCTCTCCGCCTCCACGATGGCGCCGTCCTCGCCGACCACCAGGGCGCAATGGCTCCAGTGGGCGTAGACGGAATCGGGCCCGCGAAACCGGACCTTCTCGGCGACTGTGATCAGGCCTGCGATCGGGCGTCGCCGGTGCGAGAGGATGAAGTCACCGGGGTCAAAGCGGCCGGCCTGCTCGCCGGGACCGTACCGTTCGACGTCGGGCACCGTCTCACCCTATGACACCGGGCTGCAGGGAGGGCGCCCGGCGGCGCATTGCCGGCCGGGCGCCACGGTCAACCTGCCGTCAGCGCACTCCTGCCTTGGAGTGCACTTCATTGAGGCGTCCGCTCTTGACGTCGTAGACGAAACCTCGAACGTTCTTCTTGTTGGGGATGAACGGGCTGGCTTCGATACGGGCGATCGACTGCTTCACGTCGTCCTCCACGTTGGGGAAGGCCTCCAGCGCGAAGGCGGGACGGATGCCGACCTCGGCCTCGATCTTCCCTTTCACGTCGTCGTCCTTGAAGGTCAGCATGCCGCAGTCCGTGTGGTGGATCAGCACGATCTCGTTTGTCCCGAGAAGGCGCTGCGAGATCACCAGCGACCGGATCGCATCGTCGGTCGCCACCCCGCCCGCGTTGCGGATCACGTGCGCTTCGCCCTCGTGCAGCCCGAGGATCTTGTGTACGTCGAGACGGGCATCCATGCACGCGAGCACTGCGATGTGCTTGCCGGGCGGCATCGGGAGATCGCCCTTGGTAAAGGACTTCACGTAGCCGTCGTTGTTGTGTAGCAGCTCGTCCGTGACACTCATTTGTTGAATCTCCAAAACAGCGTGAATGGCGGATAGGGATGGTCGTGACAAATGCGGATGACCTTGGGGCCGGTAGCCCCCTCTGGCGCTTCGCGCCACCTCCCCAGCAGGTGGGGAGGACAACTTCAGATCAGATCAGCTTCTACAGATCGCTGACGAGCAGTGGCACAGGTCGACGGCCAGGCGGCGGGTCAACAGGGTGCTCACTGGGTTTAACAATAACGGTTAGCGGCGCGCGAACGGCGGTTGGTAGAAGTCGTTCACCCGGCTGGGCCGGCCGTCGAGCGCCACCTCGCTGAACTGATACAGGATCGCCGCCGTCGGAGCGTAGATCGGCCCCCACGGGAGCTCCAGGCAGAAGGACCTGGAGGTCCCTCGGCCGGCGCCAGCCACTGCCGAACGCAGATCATCCAGATGGAGCAGATACAGCTGGGCGACCTCGTCATCCGAAGGTACCAGCTCTGCCGCCGCCGCCTCGCTCCAGACGACCACCGGCGTGATCGTGAAGCCGGAGCGTGTGTCGAAGTCGTCAAGCAGTCCGATTATCGCGTCGTCGGCGACGGCCAGGCCGAGCTCCTCACGAAGCTCGCGGAGAGCCGCCTCCTCCGGGACTTCGTCAGGGTTCAGCTTCCCTCCGGGCAGCGCGAACTGACCCGGATGGCGGGAGAGGCCCGCCGCCCTGACGAAGACCGGGACGCACTGCTCGCCGTCGCCGTCGTGCAGGACCACGACTGCTACGGCTGCTCTTACCAGCGGCGCCGGCGCGGGCACACGCTCGAAACGCCGCAGGTTGTCCGCGATGCGCTCCCTCAGCTGCGAGGGCGCTTCTTCTGAGGATCGTAAATCGGCAGGACCTCCACCCTGGCGGGCACCGTGCCGTCACCCATCGCGACCTCGAGCGCCTCGCGCTCCTCGGCAAACTTCGACTCGAGCACGGCCAGCCCGATCCGGCCGAATCGAGGGCTTTTGGTAGGGCTCGTGAGCACGCCGACCGGCTCGCCGCGCTTGGTCACCGCGGCGCCGTACTCGGGCAGCTCGTCGGTGTCGAGGACAAGCGTCTTGAACCGATTCGGCGGTTTTCCCGCGATCGCCTCGAGGGCCGCCTTGCCATTGAAGTCCGCGCCGCGGAGCGCCACGAGGCGATCGAATGAGAAGTCGAACGGCGTCCGCTCGTGCGCGTGGTAGTCGTAGTCCAGAACGATCAGGCCTGCCTCGATGCGAAGGACCTCGATCGCCTCGACCCCGAATGGCCTCGCGTGGCATCGATCGACGACGACGCTCCAGAGGTCCTCCGCGTCGCGCGGTTTGCAGAACAGCTCGTATCCGAGCTCGCCGCCAAAGCCTGTGCGCGAAACCCAGCACGGCACGCCCCCGACCTTCACGGGATCCGGGATGAAGCGGAAATAGCGAAGCCCGGTGATGTCCGCGCTGCAGACAGTCGAGAGTGCCTCGCGGGCTCTCGGTCCCTGCAACCCGAGGTGCGGCAGGTCGAGGCCGATGAACTCGATCTCGACGCTGAGCCCTCTGGCCACTTCGGCGAAATGCTCCTCGTGGTCGCGGCCGTTGGTCATCACCCACGCTTGGTTCTCCGAGATCTTGAATACGGTGCCGTCGTCGACCATCAGGCCGTCCTGGTCGCAAAAGGCGCCGTAGCGGACCTGTCCGACCTCGAGGCCGGCAACGTCGTTCGTGTGAAGTTGGGCGGCTGCCTTCAGGGCGTCAGGCCCACGAAAGCTCCACTTGTTCAACGGGGACACGTCCCAGACGCCGAGGTCGTCCCGGACCCCTCGGTACTCGGCGTCCAGGTCGCCGAAGCCCTCCGTCCAGAACCATCCGCCCTCCTCCATGAACGTCGCGCCCAGCGCGGAATGCGCTTTGTAGAACGGAGAGCGGATCGTCGGGCTCGTCGCCTCTGCCATCCGCGCTACCCCTGCGGGATGGCTTTCTTGGGGTCGATGAAGGGCAGGTTCGCCACCCGCGCCGACAGCGCACCGCCAGGCGCCATCGCTTCCAGCTCGGTCCCCGCCGTCGCCAGGTGGATCGGCACCCACGCGTAGCCGATGTTTCGCTCGAGTCGCGGCGAGTGGATTGCGTCGGTCACGTGGCCGACGCGCTGACCTTTGTGGTGGACCGGCCAGTAAGCCACCAGCTCGGCGGCCATGGCGTCGCCCGAGAGCTCGATTCCGACGAGCTTGCGCTTCACGCCGTCGGCCTTGATCCGTTCCAGCGCCTTGCGGCCGATGAAATCCGCCGGGGCGTCGAGCTCGACGAGGCGCTCGAGGCCGGTGACCTCGTCCGGGTTGTTCTCCAGGCGCATGTCCGAGCCGTAGTTGAAGATGCCGGCTTCGATCCGCCTCGCCTCGCAGGGCGCGATCGGCATGATGTCGTACGGCTGGCCGGCGGCCATGACCCGCTCCCACAGCTCGTCGCCGCGGCTGCCGTCGCGCAGGTAGATCTCGTAGCCCACCTCGGCGGTCCAGCCGGTGCGACTCACCACCACCGGGATGTCGTCCAGCTTCGTCTCCAGGCAGTAGTAGTACTTGAGGCCGCGAAGACCATCCCCGAAAAGGGCCTCCATGACCGGCTTGGAGTCCGGCCCCTGGATCTGGATCGGCGCCACATCGGGCTCCTTGATCTCGAGCTTCATCCCCGTGTTGAGAGAGGCTGCCTTGGCCCACAGCAGAACGTCGCTGTCGGCGAGGGCGAGCCAGAAATGGTTTTCGCCCAACCGGAGCAACACCGGGTCGTTGATGATGCCGCCGCTCTCGTCGATGATCGGCGCGTACTTGCACTGGCCGACTGCGCAGCGCGTGAGGTCCCTGCAGGTCAGCATGTTGGTGAACGCGAAAGCGTCCCGGCCCGTGATCTCAACGATCCGCTCGACCGCGACGTCCCAGATGGTCACGTGCTTGAGCAGGTGCCAGTACTCCTCGACCGGGTCGTGAAAGTAAGAGGGCAGGTACATGTGGTTGTAGATGTCATATGCGGTGCATCCGTGCCGGAGGGTGGCCTCGAAGTAAGGTGACTTCCGGTACCACGGCCCGAAGTACAGGGTGCTGCTGCTCGGCTCCTGCCTGGTGACCACGCTGGTGGCTTCGCTCATCGAAACTCCTACCTCCCTGGATTACGCGGGACGATCGGATTCAACGGTTCCCTCAGGCGGCGCCCAGAAGACCACGAGCACGAGCTCGTCGGTGATGTCGTGGAAGAAGTGCGTCGCCTGGGCCGGCACGAACAGGAGCGTGCCTGGTGCGACCGAGTGGTCTTCCGCGCCGACCCGGAGCATGGCCCGCCCGCGCACCGCGTAGTACACCTCGTCCTCGCCGTGCGGCGTCTGGTCGTCGGTCGCGCCGGCGGCCAGGAGATACAGGCCCACGCTGAGCAGATCGCTCCGCAGCACCTCGGCCGCGTAGCCGTCCGGCGCCGCTCTCGCGACGGCGATGGCGTCATCGAGCTCGGCGGCCTGGAACTGAACGTTGCCGTGCGCCTTCGTGGATTTCATCGTTGCGGCTTGGCCAGCACCGTCGGGTTCCTCGGAGCGCTGACATGGCCGTCGACGTATCCCGAGGCGATCATGTTGAAGAACTGGAAGACCGCCTCCTCCATCTCGGAGATCGGGCCTGGCCGGAATCCCCTCGACGCAGCCGACCGCTGCACCGACTCGCAAGCGGCCCAATCCTGGCGGTTGGTGACGTCCCAGAAGTCGCTCGCGTACGACCCGTCGAACCCTTCGCGCTCGGCCACCGCCCGCGGAAAGAGAGTCCGGCACTCGACGAGCGTCCGCGTCGGGGAGAGCGGTTCCACGCGGTGGCTCAACACGTAGTCCGGGTGAGGGCTGATCAACAGGTTGGGGAAGAGCGCGAAGTAATAGACGCGATGGCGGTCCTCGGCCGACAGACCGGGCAGAACTGGCGCGCCGCCTTGACCGGTCAGCGACATGGTCACCGCCCCTTCCGCCAGGTCCATCCACCCGCCGATCCACATGCCTGTCGCGTCCAGGTTGATGCCGCTGGTCGGCGGGCTCACGCGGCAGAGCTCCGGGTGGATCTCAGGGCAGTGGTAGCACTCCTGGTAGTTCTCGTGGAGGAGCTTCCAGTTGGCCTCCACCACGTAATCCATCCGCCCCGTCTCGACCATCTCGCCAGGCGCCCAGGCGGCCATCATGTCGGCCAGATTTCCAAGGTGTTCGCTGAGCGGGGCGGCGTCTCCCGAGACGTTCACGAACGCCCAGCCCTCCCACTCGGCTACGCGGACCGGCGTCAGGCCGTGCTCCGACACCTCGAACCCGGGCCGCAGCCCGAGTCGCGGCGCTGACTTGAGCGACCCGTCCTGCCTGTAGGTCCAGCCGTGGTACGGGCACTCGATCAACTCTCCCTCGGCGGAAGCCCCCGCGGGCAGGAGCTCGTGGCCGCGGTGGCGGCAGATGTTGAAGAACCCGCGCAGGATGCCTGCGCCGACACGGGTCAGCAGGATCGACTCCGCACCGACGCGGACGGCCCGCCTGCTGTTTGGACGCATCAGCCCGTCGGCGCGCCCCAGGCACACCCACGAGGGCTCGAAGAAGTTGCGCATCTCCCAGGCGAACAGCTCTGGCGACGTGTACGCCTCCCCGGGGAGCGTGTAGCTCTGCCTGAACTCGGCGAGCGACGGCTCGATCAGCCGCCGGTCGATGGGAGCGGGGGCTGTCCTGATCATTGCGCCGCCTTCGCCCCGTTGGCCACCCGTGCGCCGCTGCGCTTCAGCTTTCGGTCGCTCAGGATCTGCTTCACGGCCAGGTAGGCCGGGACCCCACAGACGCCTCCCCCGGCGTGGCACGCGGAGCTCGCCTGGTACAGGCCGTGAACCGGCGTACGGAAGTCCGCGTAGCCGGGGGCCGGCCGCATGTGGAACAGCTGGTCGACCGAGAGCTCGCCGTGGAAGATGTTGCCGCCGATGAGGCCGAGCTCCTGCTCCATGTCGTAGGGGCCGATGACCTGGCGGTGCAGGATCGAGCCCTTGAGGTTCGGCGCCAGCTCCGTGTACCCGTCGATGACGCGGTCGGCGTAAGCCTCCAGCTCCTCGCGGTAGGGAGCTTCGCTCCACTCGTGGGGCACCCACTGGGTGAACATCGAGAAGATGTGCTTGCCCTCCGGCGCCAGGGTCTTGTCAAAGACCGTGGGGATCACGCCGTCGACGAACGGCCGCGTGGCCGGAACCCCGGATCGCGCCTCCTGGAAGGCGGTCTCCGCATAGTCGGTCGACAGGCACAGCTCGACCGAACCCGTGTGGTGCTCCTGCATGTTCGTGCCGGGGATCGAGGTGAAGTTGGGCAGCTCCGCCAGGGCGAGGTTGATCTTGACCACGCCGCTGCGGCACTTCCAGTTCTCGATGTCGCGGACGAACTCCGGGGGCAGCTCCTTGCGGTCGATCTGCTGGAGGAACGTGATCTTCGGATGGACCGCTGTGATCACGACAGGAGCGCGGAGCTCCTCGCCGTCGTCCAGGACCACGCCTTCGGCCTCTCCGTTGCGGATGAGGATGCGCTGAACCCTGGCCTTGGTTCGCACGGTGGCCCCGAGCTCTTCGGCCGAGCGCCGGCAAGCGTCGGCGACTGCGCCCATTCCGCCTTCCGCAAAGCCCCAGCTGCCGAGGTGGCCGTCACCCACGTCGCCGATCGAGTGGTGCGCCATGACGTAGGCAGTGCCGGGCCCGTCGGGACCTGCCCAGGTCCCGATGATTCCGTTGACAGCCAGGCTCGCCTTGACCTCTTCCGATTCGAACCAGTCGCCGAGCAGGTCGGTGATGCTCTGGGTCATGAGCCGCGTCAGGTCGCCGACCTTTCGCGGGCCCAGCCCGCGAAGCTTCCAGCCAAGCTGCGCCTGGGCGATGAGGTCGGCCGGCTTCATCGAACCCAGCTTCGGCGGAACCGTCATGAGAAGCGGGCCCATCACCTTCGCGAGGTCGCCGAGCCAGTCGTCCCATCGAGGCATCGCCTCGGCGTCCTTCTTGGAGAACTGGGCCACCTGGTCGTAGTTGCGCTTGGCGTCGTCCGCGAAGAGCATCAGCGACCGGCCGTCGGGCCACGCCTGGAAATAGGGGCCCATCGGAAAGACCTTGTACCCATGGCGTTTCAGGTCGAGGTCGCGGATGATCGTGTCGGGCATGAGGCTCATCACGTACGAATAGGTGGTGACCTTGAACTCGGGCGCGTCCGGCCATGGGGAGTCGGTGGCCGCCGCGCCGCCCGTCTTGTGCCGCGCCTCCAGGACGACCGCCCGGGCGCCGGCCTTGGCCAGATAGGCTCCCGCGACCAGCCCGTTGTGCCCGCCGCCGATCACTATCGCGTCGTAGACGTTGACCATTCGACCTCCACTGGTGACGGCTGGCGTTGGGGCGCTTCGAAACTCTAGTCCGGTCGCCCTCGAAGCCGCAAGGGCCCGTGAAGCTCCCCCGTGCGGTTGATTGACAAGGGCCCTGAGGAAGACTAGCTTGGCGCCGACACAGGTGATTCGGGCAGCCGCCGCGGCGGCGCAGCGAGGGGAGGCGAAACGCATGGCGTCGGAAATCTGGAAGGCGGACTTCAACAGGCGCGAGTTCTTGCGCGGGGGTGCGGCGCTTGGGCTCGGAGGCACCGCCCTCTGGCTGGCAGCGGCTTGTGGCGGCGGGACGGCCGGGGCCGGAAGCACACCGACCCCAATCAACTATCCGAAGGCCGTGATCGACGGCGACCTCGAGTACTTCAACTGGTCCGAATATCTCGACCCCGACACGATCAAGGGCTTCGAGAAGCAGTACGGCGTGAAGGTGCACCAGACCAACTTCGACAACATGCAGGGCATGATGGCGAAGATCAACGCGGGTGTCCCATACGACGTCACGTTCCCGACGATGGACTTCGTCGATCAGCTCGTGAAGGCCAACGTCCTGCTGCCGATCGACCACACCCAGCTCGTCAACTGGGGCGAGGTTCCGTCGTATTTCAACGACCCCTGGTACGACCCCAAGGCTCTCTATTCGGTGCCCTACGCGCTGTGGACGACAGGCATCTGCTGGCGCACCGACAAGGTCCAGGGCCTGACCGGCTCGTGGAGCGATTTCTGGACGCTGGCCCCCAACTACAACGGCAAGATCTTCTTGCTTGACGATTTCCAGGAGACGCTCGGCATGAGCCTGCTCCGGAACAAGAAGGACATCAACTCAGGCAGCCGGAGCGACCTCGACAGCGCGGTGGCCGAGATCCTCAAGATCAAGAGCAACCTCCGCGGGTTCTCGACCGACGACATCACGAACCTGGTGAGCGGCTCCGCCTGGGTGCACCACGCCTGGTCGGGCGACGTCTACCAGGTCATCAACCAGGTCAACAACCCTGAAGTTTTCAAGTACGAAGTCGCCAGCGAGGGGGTTCCGACCGGCAACGACACGTTCGTCATTCCCAAGAACGCGCAGCATCCCGGGACGGCCCTGAAGTTCATCGACTGGATGCTCGCCCCGGAGCACGCCACCGCCAACGTCAACTACTTCGGCTATCCGCAGGTGACGACGACCGGCATCGCCGCGTATCAGAAGCTGGTCGCCCAGTACCCGTTCCTGAGCCTGACCCTCGACCAGGCGATCCACGGACTTCGTGAGATCGTGCCCACCGGCGCGAAGTTGCAGCTGTGGGACTCTGAGTGGACGAAGGTGAAGGCAGGCTGATTCCGGCCGCGGCCTGGGGGGACTGGTGACCGCCAACCGGCTCTGGCGTCTGCTGCTGGCGCCGGGCGCGCTCTGGCTGCTCGTCCTTTTCGTGGCGCCGTTCGGTGTGGTCATCGCCGTGTCACTCGGGACGACCGACATCCTGGGGAGGCCCGTTTTCGGGTGGTATCCCGAGAACTACCAGCAGGTCTTCGACCCGCTCTTCGTACCGGTGATCGTCAGGTCGGCGGCGTTTGCGGTCGCCACGACTGTGCTCTGCCTGGTCATCGGGTATCCGGTCGCCTACATGATCGCCAGGTACGGCGGTCGGTTCCGAAACCTCCTGATCGTGCTCATCATCCTGCCCTGGTTCGCCGACTACCTGGTGCGCATCTACGCGTGGGTCGTCATCCTGGGCGATGAGGGCGTCGTCAACGGCCTTCTCCAGGCGCTCGGGTTCCACGGGAGCCCGCCTGTCATCTTCCTCAACACCCCGTTCGCGGTGGTCGGCGGCCTCGTCTACGACTACCTGCCTTTCATGATCCTGCCCATCTATGCGGCTCTCGAACGGATGAACCCCTCTCTTATCGAGGCAGGTAAGGACCTGTACGGCACGCCTCTACAAACGTTCTTGCACGTCACATGGCCGGCCACCATTCAGGGCGTCGTCGCCGGCGCGGTCCTGGTCGGCCTGCCGGCGGTCGGGGACTTCGCCACCGCGCAGATCCTGGGCGGTCCGAACACCTACATGGTCGGCAACCTCATCCAGGAGCAGTTCACGGGCGGCGGCTACTGGCCGTTTGGAGCCGCTCTCTCGATCGTGCTGATGGTCTTGCTCTCCTTTCTGATGATCTTCTATCTGCGCTCCGCGTCGCGCCCGACAGAGGCGATGTCGTGAGCGAGCGTCCAGCCATCGCGCGCGCCGGCGCCGCAGTCCTCGAGCGTGACCGCGTTCGCACGCGCGACACTCAATCCTCGGCCACCGCAGGACGCCGGCGGCCTAAGCCGCGCGCGTTCGACCAGCCCCGGTTCCTGGTGTTTTTCACGGCGCTTGTCTTCGTCTACCTGTTCGCGCCGATCGTCGTCGTCGTGGTCTTCAGCTTCAACAATCTGAACGGTGTCCTCCACCCGTTCAACTACACGTGGCGGGGCTTCACGTTCTCGAACTGGGCGCACCCGTTCGGCAAGTTCCCGGAGCTGTGGCAGGCGATGGTGCAAAGCTTGAAGATC
>JBGOTG010000002.1:0-41028 GCA_041476405.1 Candidatus Dormibacteraceae bacterium
GAGCTCCGCGTGGCATGGGATGAGGCTCAGAAGGAGCCGGCGCCCGACCCCGCCTTCTACTTCGGCCAGGTTCATGCAGACCAGTCGCCGCGTCTGAAGCGGCAGCTCGACCGGTTCGACAAGCATGGCTGAGCTCACCATCGTCGAGGCGGTCAATCACGCGCTGTCGCTCGAGATGGCGCGTGACGATCGCGTCATCGTCTTCGGCGAGGACGTTGGGCGGAGCGGTGGAGTCTTTCGCGCGACCGACGGCCTGTACGGCAAGTACGGCGCGGAGCGGGTCATCGACACGCCCCTCTCCGAGGGGGTGATCGCCGGCGCCGCCATCGGCCTGGCGCTGGCCGGGTGGGTGCCTGTGGCCGAGATCCAGTTCCTGGGCTTCGCGCACAACGGCTTCAACCAGGTCGTCGATCAGCTTGCGCGGGTCAGGTACCGGTCGGCCGGCCGCTTCTCGGCGCAGGTCACGATCCGCGCCCCTTACGGTGGTGGAGTGCGCGCGCCTGAGCTGCATTCGGACGGTTTCGAAGCCCACTTCGCGCACGCGCCCGGCCTCAAGGTGGTCGCGCCCGCCACCCCGCACGACATCAAGGGACTGCTTCTCGCATCGATTCGCGACCCCGACCCCGTCATGTTCCTCGAACCTCTTCGTGGCTACCGGCAGGTCAGGGGCGAGGTGCCCGAGGGCGACTACGTGGTCGAGATCGGCAAGGCGCGGATCGCGCGTGAGGGAAGCGACGTCACGCTCGTTGCCTGGAGCGGCGCCGTGCAGCTCGCGCTCCAGGCGGCCGAGGATGCCCAGGAGCAGGGCATCTCGGTCGAGGTCATCGACCTGCGGACCCTTGTGCCGCTCGATGCAGCGACCCTCGCGGCCTCAGTGGCGAAGACCGGCCGCGCCGTCGTTCTCCAGGAGGCGCCTCTCACCGCCGGCTTCGGCGCAGAGGTCGTGGCGACGATCCAGGAAGAGGCCTTCTTCTCGCTGCAGGCGCCGATTCGCCGAGTCGCCTCCCCCGACGTGCCGTACCCCGTGCAGATGCTCGAGGAGCAGTACCTGCCGAGCCCCGAGCGCGTGCTCGAGGCCATCGTCGCGACCACGCGCGAGTAGACAGGCGAATGGCGAGATACGAGTTTCGACTACCTGACATCGGCGAAGGGCTCGCCGAAGCCGAGGTGGCGAAGTGGCTCGTCGCGATCGGCGACCACGTGAGCGAGGACCAGCCGGTGGTCGAGATGATGACCGACAAGGCGACGGTGGAGCTGCCGGCGCCAGGGACCGGCGTGATTCTCGAACAGCTGGTCTCCGAGGGTGACGTCGTCAAGACCGGCTCGGTCCTCTACGTCCTCGAAACGGACGCCAAGATCTCTGCCGCGGGCTCCGAGGCTGCGGTTCACGCACCCCGCGAAGAGCCGCAGGCCGCAACCCCGGCCGCTGCCGACTCGGCCGGCGTGCTGGCGCCGCCCGCGGTTCGCAAGCTGGCGCGTGAGCTGGGGATCGACCTCGCCAGCGTGAAGGGCAGCGGGCCGGGCGGCCGCATCTCGGCTGAGGACGTCAAGCGCCACACAGCCGGTGCTGGGCCGCCGGCGGTGGAAGCGCCGCCGGTTGCAGGTCAACGCGTGAAGCTTCGCGGCGTCCACAAGCGCATGGCCGAGACGATGGCGCTTTCGGCCCACACCATCGCGCACGTGACGGGTTTCCACGATCTCGACGCTGGAGCTTTCGCCGAGCTAGCCGCGCGCCTGCGCCGTGACGCTGAGGGCAAGGGCAGGCGGTTCCCATTCGACACGCTGCTCGTGCGCGCCGCCGCGATGGCGCTGCGCCGCCACCCGATCTTCAACTCCTCGCTTGAGGTCGAGCGGAGCGAGATCGTGATGCACGAGGACGTCAACGTCGGGGTCGCCACGGCGACGCCTGACGGGCTCATCGTCCCTGTGGTCAAGAACGCCGACAAGCTCGACATGGATGCGCTGGCGGCCGCCGTCGACAGGGTCACGTCCGAAGCGCGGGAGGGCAGGGCGTCGGTCTCCGACCTCCAGGGCGGCACCTTCACCATCAGCAACACCGGCGCATGGCGCGGCGGGCACGGCACCTCGCTGATCAAGCCGCCCGAGGTCGCGATAGCCGCCTTCGGCCGCATCGAGGAACGACCAGTCGTTCGCGACGGCAAGCTGGTCGGGCGCCTGATGATGCCGATGTCGGTCACGTTCGACCATCGAATCATCGATGGAGAGCAGGGCCTGAAGTTCGCGCTCACGCTGCGCGAGCTGATCGAGGACCCGGCTCAGCTCGGTGATTAGTTGGTAGCGGGCGACCAAAGCGATCCGGTGGATTGCCTGATCCTCGGCGCGGGTCCAGGAGGCTACGTGGCTGCCCTGCGGGCGGCGCAGCTCGGGCGGTCGGTCACGCTCGTCGAAAAGGGCAGCGTCGGCGGCGTCTGCCTCAACGAGGGCTGCATCCCGAGCAAGCATCTCTGTCGCTTCGCCTGGGCCAAAGCCTCGGCGGAGCGGTTCGCGACCTCAGGCATGCCCGCGTTCGCAGGCCAACCCGACATGGCCGCCTTCCAGAAGAGTCGCGCGGCGGCTGTGCGCACCCTGGTCAAGGGAGTGGCGGGGCTGCTCGAGGCCGCGGGCGTCAAGGTCGTCAGCGGGCAGGCCCGATTCGTGGGACGGACGCGGGTGTGCGTCGAGATCGGCGAAGAATCGGTGCGCTACTTCGACTTCAAGGACGTCGTCATCGCAACAGGGTCGCGAGCGTTGGAGCTCGAAGCGCTGCCCTTCGACGGCGACCGCGTGGTCGAGCCGAGCCGTGCGCTCGAGTGGGACGAGGTCCCAGCCACGTTGCTGGTGGCCGGCGACGACTACATCGCGCTGGAGATCGCGGTGGCCTGGGCGCGCCTGGGCAGCGCCGTCACGCTGGCGGGCTCCGGCGAGCGCCTGCTGCCCGATTTCGACCAGGACCTGTCGGCGGCGGCGCTGCGCGGCGCTCGCGGGGCCGGGGTGGAGGTCGTCCTGTCGTCGGAGCCTTCATCGCTGCGCTCGAAGGCTGAGCGGGTGGTGGTGTCGGCGGGCCGGCGCCCAAATGTCGACGGGCTGGACCTGCACGCCGCCGGCCTCGCGCCCCTGGCGACGCCCTTCAAGGTCGACACTCAGATGCGGCTGGACCGCCACGTCTTCGCCATCGGCGACGTCACGGACGGCCTGCAGCTCGCGCATCGCGCGATGATGCAGGGGCGGGTCGTCGGAGACGTGCTCGGCGGCAAAGCCGGCGCATTCGACAGTCGCGCCATCCCGCGCGCGGTGTTCGCCGAGCCGGAGATTGCCGCGGCCGGCCTGACTGAGGCGGAGGCCCTGGCAAGAGGCCTTGAGGTCACAGTGGGTAGATTCCCGCTGGCAGCCCTCGGCCGCGCCGTGATCGAGTCGTCAACCGCGGGGTTCGCAAAGCTGGTCTTCGCAAAGGACGGCGGGGCTCTGCTCGGCGCTCACCTGGCCGGCCCCCGGTCCACCGAGCTGATCGCCGAGATGGCGCTGGCGATCGAGATGGGAGCGACTGCGGACGACCTGGCGCTCACCGTGCACGCACATCCGACCTTCGCCGAATCGCTGATGGAGGCCGCCGAGGTGAGCCTGGGACGCCCGATTCACATACGCCCGCCGCGCCGGTGATCACCAGGGTCTTCTTCGCCCCACGCCGGTCCGACCTGACCACCGAGGCGTGCCTTGCGCACTGGCGCGGCCACCACTCCGCCATCGGGGCGCGCCTGCCGGGGGTTCGCGCATACGTGCAGAACCACGGAGTCCTGTCCGGAGGGCGATTCCTGCTTCCCTACCCTGGCTTCGACATCATGCCCGAGCTCGACTGGGCCGACCTGGCTGCAATGGATGCGGCGATCGATTCACCCGCGCACGAGCACGATTCGGTGGACGACGAGGCCAACTTCATCGATACCGAGCGCACCGGTCTTGCGGTCACCGCGCGGCACGTGCTGACCGATTCCGATCCCGGCCCAGGCGCAGTGAAGCTGATCACCCTCCTGAGGCGAGCGCCGAATGCCCCAGGGCATGCGCTGGCCGAGGCGCTGACCGGACCCTATGCCAAGGCGGTGGCCGGAGCCGGGCCGCTTCGCCACGAGGCGCTCATCACGATTCCCGACCGCGCCGGGCGGCTGCCGTTCTCGGTGCAGGCGATCGACATGCTCTGGTTCGCGAAACCGGAGGACGCGGTCGCCTGGACCGGTTCCGAGTCCGCTTATCGAGCCGCGTGGCACCTGGCGGGGATGGCGTTCGGAACCGAGCGTCTCATCGCCCGTCCCAACAAGGTGGTCTGAGTGAAATTCGGTGTCGGCGACTTCAGCGGCCAGCGCCCACCGGGGTCGCGAATCCCTCACCGGGACCTATACGAGGAGTTGCTCGACCAGGCCGAGCTGATCGAAGCTGCGGGCCTCGACTCGATGTGGGTTTCCGAGCACCACTTCGCGGAGGACGGATACATGCCCGCCGTCCTGCCGATCCTGGCTGCGCTTCTCGCGCGCACCAGCCGCATCACCGTCGCGACGGACCGGCTCGCGGCATCTCTGCACGACCCGATCCGGCTGGCCGAGGATGCGATCGCGCTCGACCTCCTGAGTGGCGGGCGGTTCGTGCTCGGGCTCTCGCTCTGTTACCGGCGCGAAGAGTTCGACGGTTTCGGGATCGAGCCTTCGACCGACCTCCGGCGCCTCGAGGCCGTGGTGCCTGTGCTGCGCGCCGCTTTTGACGGCCGCTTGGCGGACGTCGACGGCAGGCGGGTCCCGATCACTCCAGGGCCGTTCACAGCCGGCGGGCCCAGGCTGATGATCGCGGCCGACGGCGAGGATGGCGCAGCTCGTGCCGCTCGCCTCGCCGACATGCTCATGGTCGACCCCACCGAGCCGTGGAAGGTGGTCGACGACTCGATCGCCACGTTCGACCGCGAGCGCGGTGACAACCAGGGCGAGGTGGTCCTGTTCACGTATGGCGCCCTCTCCGAGCGGGGCAGAGAGGCTGCATGGTCTGAGGTGGCGGAAGGATTTCGCTACATGCGGCACAACTACGACCGGTGGATGGGCCGCGAGCTCACCGGTGAGCTGCCCCCGAAGCACTATCGATTGCTGATCGGCACCCCTGGCGAGGTGGCCGAGCAGGCCGGCGAATATCGCCGGCGCTATGGCGATCGGGTTCATCTCGTCCTGCGCTGCAATTACCCGGGCATGGCCGCTTCGGCGGTCGCGGAGCAGCTCAGACTCTGGGGATTGGCGGCGCAAGCCGCCAGGTCCTCGCGGGTCGTCAGCCAGGCTTTCTCGGGCCTGGAAAAAAGCTCATTTACGAACTAGTGCCCGTTCGTTCAACGCTTGACACTGAGATCGATCCGGATATCCTTACGCGGAAAGCCAGCGCGATTGATTGGCCATTTAGGAGGAAGCGATGTCGATCGACGAGGAAGCCCTTGAAGCCCCCGCAGCCAATCGATTAGCGCTCCCGAGCCGCCGGTCGCTGCTCAAGCTGGGCGGCTCGGCCGCATTAGGCCTCGGCGCGTATGCGCTCGCTGCATGCGAGACGTCGAACAACCCTCCAGGTACAGTCGGCAACGCGGCCGGCGAGACATCAGTGCTCGACAAGTGGCTGTCGACCAAGACGGCCAAGCTCGGAGTCGACCTGACGTTCCCACCGATTCAGTTCAAGGACTCCGCCGGCAAGCCGACCGGCTACCAGATGGAGCTCACCGAGGCGATGATGGCCGACCTCGGGGTCACGCCTCAGTACGTTGAGATCCCGTTCGGCCAGCTGTTCGCGGGGCTTGTCGCGGGCCAGTTCGACATGATGGGCATCTCGGCGACGATCCTTCCCAGCCGCGCGCTCAAAGGCCTGTTCTCAAGCTTCCCGGTCTTCTATGAGTCGATCGTCGTGCTGCTGAAGGCCGGCTCATCAGTCACGAGCGCCGACCAGCTCAACAAGCCAGGCGCCAAGATCGCGGTGCTGCAGGGAAGCTCGCAGGAGTTCAGCAGCAAGCTGATCTTCCCCAGCGCCGGATTCTCGCCTTTCGCGCAGCTGGCCGACGCAGTCAACGAAGTGGCGACCGGCCGCGCGGACGCCACGGTCCTGTCGGAGTTCGACGTCGACAGCTCACTGCAGGCGCACCCGAATCTCAAGCTCCTGGCCGGCCCGCCGCTTTGGGTCGACGCCAACACCTATCTCATGCCTCTGGGCGACTACAAGCTCCAGGCATGGGTCAACAACTGGCTTCGCTACAACGCCACGCACCAGCGGCTGACCAGCCTCTGGAAGAAGTGGCTCGGGCCGGGCCTCACGAAGTACCACCTGCTCACCTACGGTGTCGGACCGGGAAGCGAACCCGTCGAAGTCAAGGTCTAGTCCAGTCTCGGCAGCGGTGGCCGGCACGTCCTCGCCGGCCACCGGCCGCGGCGCGCCATCTCGATGATCGTCCTCGCCTACCAGTTCGACTGGAGCGTCGTCACCGACAGGTGGAGGCTGTTCGCCGCCGGAGCCTGGGTCGATCTATGGGTCGCGGTCCTGGGGTTTGCCCTCGCCTGCGCGCTGGGGCTTTTCAATGCTCTGCTCCGGACCTCGGGCATTCGCCTGTTCACGATCCCGTCGTTTGTCTACGTGCAGGTGATGCGCGGTGTGCCGCTCTACGTGATGCTCCTGTGGATCTACTTCGGGGTCGCCAACATCACAGGCATCCTGTTCACCGCGTTCCAGGCAATCGTCATCACGTTGGCGCTTACGGGGTCGGGCTACACGACCGAGATCTTTCGCGCCGGCCTGAGCGCCATTGACAAAGGACAGCTGGAGGCAGCCCGTTCCATCGGTCTGAGCCGCACGCGTACATACGGACACGTGATTCTCCCCCAGGCCTTGCGCATCGTCGTGCCGCCCCTCGGCAACACGTTCGTGGGCCTCCTCAAGGGCGCCACGATCATGGCGGTTATCGCGGTGCCCGACATGGTCTTCCTCGCCAACGAGCTCAACGTCACCCTGTTCACGCCCTTCGAGGTCTTCGCCGCGGTCGGCGTGATCCTCGTCGTCATGGTGCTGTTCTTCTCCGCTCTCGTCTATCTGCTCGAGCGGAGGCTGAAGATCGCGTGACCTCGCTGTACCTGACCTACTCATATGACTGGAGCGTGATCCCCCGCTCGATAGCGTTCTTCGAGCGTGGAATCCAGGTCACCGTGCGGATCGCATTGCTTTCGGTCGTGTTCTCGCTGGTGCTCGGGCTCGCGGTGGCGCTGGTTCGAATGATCCCGGGACCGATCGGACTGATCGGCTTTGTCTACATACAGGTCTTCCGAGCGCTCTCCCTGTACGTATACATTCTCTTCATCTACTTCGGACTCGCAGCCGCGATCGGCCTGCGCTTCGATCCCATCACGGCCGGCGTCGTCGCGCTTACTCTGCTCAACAGCGCATACATGGCGGAGATCTACCGCGCCGCGATCCAGGCCATCGATCCCGGCCAGCGCGAAGCGGCGCGGAGCCTGGGATTGGGCGGCATCGGGACGTTCACCACCGTTGTCTTTCCGCAGGCCTGGCGGATCGCCATCCCGTCCCTGGTCAACCAGTTCACCGACATCATCAAGGACTCTTCGGTCGTGGCTTTGATCGGGGCGCCCGACCTCATGTACCAGACCATCGAGCGCGTCAGCTTCTACCAGCGGCCGTTCGAGTTCTACACGACGGTGGCGGGGATCTACCTCGTGATGGTCGTCATCGTCGCCCAGCTCGCGAACCGCCTCGAGCGAAGGCTGCAGAGGCACCTGGCGTGACCGATCCAGGTCATTTCAATGCGTCCTTGCCGGCTCGCGTCGGAGGTCCGTCATAGGAGTCGTTGCGAAGGTCTGAGCCCTCGCGATAGGCGGGGCTGTTCACCACCACGTAGGTGAGGTTGCCTTTGAACTCATAAGGCGTTCCCCTGGGGATGAGGACGAAATCCCCGGCCGTGACGTGCGCCGGCTCCTCGTCTCCGACCTTGACTATCGCATCGCCTTGCACCACGAACATCGCTCGGTCCGATTCGTCGCACCTGATGCGCCGCAGGCGGCCGAAGATCCTGATGTAGGTAAGGCTGAGGGAGTCGGTGTTGACCTGCATTCGGAAGTTGGGGTCGCGCTTGTTCGAGCCGATCGCCTTCTTCATGACGAGCGTGTCGATGTCGGGGCCGATCTCCGCAAGCTCTGGCACGTCACTCAATCTCACGACAGGCATTTGCCGCTCACCTCCGAGTTGATTCTTTCTTGGAGCACTCAGCCGGCCCGCCCTGCGAGGACCCCAAGGGTGAGGTCGAGCTCACCCAGGTGGCGGTGCAGGTGCGTGACGCTGACCGAGGTCAGGAACAGCCACACCGGCTGGCCGCCGACGTCGCCTACGGCCTCGTCGTGCTCGGGCCCGGAGTCCATCTCGGCCAGGAAACCTGCCGTCTGGTAGGCGGGAATGGCTCGATCATGCCCCGCCACGTCGGGGATCTCGTCGAGGTCCGCCTCGCTCAGGCCCCGAACCCACGCAACGGTCGCGGCATTCACCGCGTCGGCGTAAGCCATCAGCCCGGATAGCTCGAGCTTCGAAGCAAGCTCTCGTGCCTCGGCCGGCGAAAAGCCGGTGCCCATCCCGGGTGTCGAGACGCCCGCCATCCCCGACCACGGCGCCGTCCACGCCACCTCGGGCACGCCGCGGATGGCTGTATGGACCGCCCAGTCCTGGCTTCGAGCCATGTGCCACATGAGAAAACCGACAGGGTTGGACAGGGGGGTGGCGCTCGCGGTCATCAGCTCGGGGGCAACGTCTCTGGCGACGTGGTGGAAGCGAAGGTTGACTGTCTCGAGCTGCCGGACGAGCATGCCGATCGCATCCACGCCTGCCAGCTTACCCAACCGTTGCGAACTAACGCTCGTTCAAATAACGGCGGTTTGGCGGCTAGAATCGACCTGCGCATGGACGGGAGCAAGCTCGGGATCGCGGGTGACGACCTCGGCCTCCAGACCGCCGAAGCCCAGGGGTCGACGATCCTTCGGCTGGAAGGGGTCAACAAGTGGTTCCATCGAGGCACCCTTCGCAACCAGCATGTCCTCAAGGACATCAACCTGGAGGTCACCCGGGGCGAGGTTCTGGTCGTAATCGGCCCTTCCGGCTCAGGCAAGAGCACCCTGCTGCGTTGCATCAACTTCGTGGCTCCTCCTGAAACGGGAACCGTGATCTTCCTGGGCCGCAAATGGACCAAGGACGACGTCCCGCGAATCCATCCGGTCGCACGCATGCAGTACGAGCGAGAGCTCAACCTGCTGCGCACGCGCATCGGCATGGTCTTCCAGCATTTCAACCTCTTCCCGCACATGACCGTCCTGCAGAACGTGACGCTGGGCCTGACCCGCGTCCTGAAGGTCCCCGGCAAGCAGGCACGTGAGCGCGCCATGGCCGAGCTCGAGAGGGTGGGCCTCGGGAGCAAGGTGAAGAGCTACCCGAGCCAGCTCTCGGGCGGGCAGAAGCAGCGGGTCGCGATCGCGAGGGCGCTCGCGATGAAGCCGCAGCTGATGCTGTTCGACGAGGTCACCTCGGCGCTCGACCCCGAGCTGATCGGCGGCATCCTCGAGGAGATCAAGAAGCTGGCGCTCGCGGGCATGACGATGATCGTCGTCACTCACGAGATGGGATTCGCACGCGAGGTAGGTGACCGGCTGATGTTCATGGATGAAGGCGTCATCGTCGAGGAGGGGCCGGCACGCGAGATGATCAAGAACCCGTCCAATCAACGAACCCAGGCTTTCCTGCGGGCGATCCTGTGAGCGTCCGGTCGGCGCCGGCGCCCGCCGCCAGCCACGCAGAGATCGCGCTCGAGACGGAGCTCGTCCGCCTTGCGCTGCAGGCGGCCGAGCACCATCCGATCCTCAAGGCCGTCTACGCGGGACCCCCGGAGTGGCTCGAGGATGCCCGCCGGGACCCAGGTGTTCCCGAGGAGCTGGTCTCGCGGGCGCGCGACCTCGCCGCCAGAGCCGAGAAGTCCGGCCAGGAGTACGTCGCGGGGCAGGCGCGTTCGGTCGCAGTCCAGCTCGAAGTCCACCTGGGCCGGACGCTTCCCTACGACCAGATGGTGGGCGAGCTCCTTGGGGTGGACCTGGAGGTCCCGCGCCGGGACGAGGTGGGCGCTCTGAGAGCCGAGGTCGAGGAGCTGGCGGGCCGTCTCGAACCGTCCGCCCCGGCCGAGGCGGTGAGGCGTTGGGAGACGAAGCGCCTCGTGAGCGGCGAGGCGAAATGGGATGCCGCGATCGAGACCTACGTTCTGGGTCGCCGCTATGCGCTCGGAGGCGGGTTTCCGCTGCAGATCGGCGAGAACCTGGACCTGATCCGGATCAGCGACGACATCTGGTCCGTCAACCTCACGTGGTATCCGCCGAACCGGATGACCTTTCAGGTCAACGTCGCCACCCCCAGGGCACCCGAGACGGTCGCCTTCGAGGTGGCGCACAACATCTATCCGGGCGACTACCTCCATCTCGCCGTGCTCCACCAGCACTCATATCGGCGTCACGGCCACGTGGCCGCTTCGATCAAGCTGAAGAACGCGCCCGAGAGCGTGGTCAGCGAGGGCATCGAGGAAACCGCCTACCTGCGGCTCCATCCGGATCCGTCGCCGGACCAGCTGCTGGCAACCAGGCTCGAGTGGCTGCGCCGCATGGCGACGTTCGTGGCCGCGCTGGCTCTGCAGGTCGAGGGCCGCGCCGAGCACGAGGTGTTGGAAGCGATGGCTCGAGACGGCTTCATGGATTCTGCTCGCGCCGAGATGCAGCTCCGCCTCATCAAGCACCCGTTGTGGGGCCCTTACCAGTACACCTACCTGCTGGGGCGCAAGCTAGTCGAGGAGGGTGACCGGCGCGCCGCTGCGCGCGGTGCGCAGGACGCTTACCTCGAGTATCTCTACACGGGCCTTCATACGCCCCAGACCTTCCTGCCCGGCCTCGACCAGATCCTGCAGGCGTGAGCTCGCTGGCGGGAAAGGTCGCCCTCATCACAAGGGGCGCTTCGGGTCTCGGCCTGGAGGTGGCCGTGCAGATGGCCGCCGCGGGAGCAATTCTGGTGCTGGTCGACTGGGACCCGAAGAGCCTCGAGGCCGCCGCCGCCAGAGTGCGGAAATCGGGCGCCGACGTTCGAAGCCTGCACGGCGATGTCTCTGACCCGGCCACGGCGACCGCCGCGATCGAGCTGGCGAGATCGGCTTTCGGCCGCCTCGACATCCTCTTCAACAACGCGGGCATCGACCCGCTGCGAGCACGCTCGGTGGTCGAGACTGAGGTGTCCGATTGGGACCGGATCCTCGATGTGAACGTCGGGTCGGCCTACCTCATGTCGCGCGCCGCGGTGCCGCTCATGCGCGAGGGGGGCGGGGGATCGATCGTCAACACCGCCTCGATCGCCGGCCTCAAGCCCGCCGGGGACGAGGCCGCGTACAGCGTGTCGAAGGCGGCCATGATCTCGCTGACCGGCACGCTGGCCCTGGACTTTGCCGCCGACGGGATACGCGCCAACTGCGTGTGCCCCGGCTACATGGAGATGGTCATGACGGACCGGCGCCGCGACCTGAGCGAGGAGCAGCAGGCCGCCCGCGCCTCGGGCGCCGCCGCGAGGGTCCCTCTGGGCAGGCAGGGCACCTACGAGGAGGTGGCGAAGGCGGTGTTGTTTCTGGCCGGACCAGACGCTTCGTACATCACGGGTGCGGCGCTGGTGGTGGACGGGGGGTTACTGCTCGTCTAACGGGGCCTGCGGCGTCGGTCGCCACACCTTTCTTAGGAGAGTTCCTCGATTCTCTCGATCATCCTCGCGATGCCCTGGGACAGGTCTTCGGGAGAGCTCGCGAGGCTGATCCTCACCGCCTTGCGCGCCGACTCGCCGAACGCGGTTCCAGGCGCCACCGCCACCTTCTTGCTCGGCACCAGGTCGAACGCGAACTCGCGGGAGTCCATGCCCGAGCGGGTGACGTCGGCCATGATGTAAAACGCGCCCTGCGGCCGGCTGATTAGCATGCCGGCCTCCTCGAGGAGACCGACGCAAAGGTCGCGCCGCTCCCGGTATGCCTTGACCATCTCGCGCAGCGGCTCGCGCGGCCCGTCGAGCGCCGCTTCGGCGGCCTTCTGGCAGACGGCCGGCAGGCACGATGAGTTGGACTCGAGGATCTTGGTGATGCTGTCGGAGACCTTGTCGTTGGCGACGACGTAACCCACGCGCCACCCAGTCATCGCGTAGGTCTTGGAGAACGTAAACGCCGAGATGACCCGGCCGTCGGTGCAGAACGAAGCGGGGCTGATGTGCTCGCCGTCCAGTATCACCTCGTCATAGCACTCGTCCGATAGGAAGTACAGGTTGTGCCGGACCGCGACGTCGACAAGCTCTTCCAGCAGCGGCCTTGGAAACACCGCGCCTGTGGGGTTACAGGGGCTGTTGACGATGATCATCTTCGTGCGGGAGGTGATCTGCCTCTCGATCGCTTTCGGGTCGGGAAGGAACTCGTTCTCGGGCGGGCACGCGTAGGGGACCAGCACCCCGTGCGCCCACGCGAGCATGAGCCGGTAGTTGGGCCAGGCCGGGTCCGGGACCAGCACCTCGTCGCCAGGCTCCACCAGCGCGGCGACGGCGCCCGCGATGCCGCCCACGCCGCCGACCGAGCAATTGATGTTGTTGACGCCGGCCGCGATGCCGTTCACCCTGGCCAGCTTGGCGGAGAGACGTTCGCGGAGGCTCAACAAGCCCGCGGTCGCCGTGTACTTGACCTGGCCCTTGCGCGCGAATTCGATCGCTGCGTCCACAATGTGAGCCGGTGTCGGAAAGTTCGGCTCGCCAACCTCCAGACGGATGCAGCCGGGGGTCACGAGAGCAAGGTTGACCACCTCGCGGATGCCGGAGTGGGCGGCCTCGGCCGGACCTGACGCTATCGCCTGGAGGGGGAGAGTTGCCGTGGCTGGTCTCCTGCTGTCACACCGAGCCGATGAAGTGATTTCTGAGCCCGCAGCATACGCTAGACTCCTTCAAAACTAAAGTGAACGTTCGTTCGTTTGTTTGGAGCGTGATTTCTTGCAGGTGAAGGACATCGCTTACGCGCGGTCCGGGGACAAGGGCGACGTCGTCAACGTCGGCGTGCTGGCCCTCGACGATGCCGCCTACCAGAAGCTTCTGAAGGCCCTGACCCCCGAGCGGCTCAAGGCGCACTTCGGCGACTGGGTTCGTGGAGACGTCGACGTCTTCCCTATGCCCAACATCAACGCGTTCAACCTGCTGCTGCACGGGGCCCTCGGAGGCGGCGCGACCAAGACGCTTCGATACGACGTCACCGGCAAGGCGTTCAGCACGGCGCTGCTGCGCATGGAGCTTCCCGATTGAACGCGGATCCCAAACCCGCCGCCACGCCCGACGACGATCTGCGCCGGCGCCGGGACATCGCTCGCGCGGGCGGTGACGCGAAGTACCACGCCAAGCTCCACGAGCAGGGCAAGCTCTTCGTCCGCGAACGGCTGGAGCGGATCATGGACCCCGGCTGGTCCTTCGAGGACGGCCTGCTGGCCCGCCACGTGGACGGAAACCTTCCGGCGGACGGAGTGGTGACGGTCGTGGGGCACATCGGCGGCCGGCCGGTGTGCGTCATCGCCAACGACATGACGGTCAAAGCGGGCACGTGGGGCCTGCGGACGTTCCAGAAGATGACCGCCATGCAGGAGCTCGCCGGCCGCACGAAGAGCGCGCTCCTGTACCTGGTCGATTCGGCGGGCGCTCGCATCGACGAGCAGCGCGCCAGCTACGCAGGACGCAAGGCCTGGGGAAACATCTTCTACAACCAGATCCAGCTATCCGGCGTCGTGCCGCAGGTGTGCGTGCTTCTCGGCCCGTCGCCCGCAGGCACCGCCTACCAGCCGGCGCTCTGCGACGTCTGCATCATGGTCGAGGGCAACGCCACCGCCTACATCGGTTCGCCACGAATGTCGGAGATGGCGACAGGCGAGAAGGTGACCATGGAGGAGATGGGCGGCGCCGACATGCACTCAAGGGTCAGTGGCCTCGGCGACTTCCTCTGCGCCAACGAGGATGAGGCGCTGGCGGTGGCCAAGCAATACCTCTCGTACTTCCCGGGACACTGGTCGGAGAAGCCTCCGATGGCGCCGGCGCGGGCGCCGGGGCCGGGCAAGAGCATCGCGGACATCGTGCCGACGAGCCAGCGCGTGGCGTTCAACATCGTCGAGCTCATCAAGGCGCTGGTCGACGAGGACAGCTGGCTGGAGGTCAAGAAGCTCTGGGCGCGCGAGCTGGTGACCGGGTACGCGCGTTTGGGCGGACGCCCCGTCGGCATCGTAGCCAACCAGTCGCGCTACAAGGGCGGCGTGCTGTTCCCTGACTCGTCCGACAAGGCCGCACGCTTCATCTGGACCTGCAACGCGTTCAACATCCCGCTGCTCTTCCTGCAGGACATCCCCGGGTTCATGGTCGGCACCCAGGTCGAACGGGCAGGCATCATCCGCCACGGCGCCAAGATGCTGTTCGCCGTCGCAGAGGCGCGGGTGCCGAGGATCGCGGTCCTCGTGCGCAAGGCTTACGGCGGCGGCTACCTCGCGATGAGCGGCTCTCCCATGGGGCCGGACGCAGTGCTCGCGCTGCCCACCGCCAAGCCGGCGCTGATGGGTCCGGAAAGTGCCATCAACGCGATCTACCTGAACAAGATCAACGAGCTGCCGGAGGAGGAGCGTGCCGCGTTCACCGCGCAGAAGCGGCGCGAGTACGAAGAGGACATCGACGTCTATGAAATCGCCTCGGACTTCTCGATCGAGGCCGTGATCCCGAGTGATGAGCTGCGCGACGAGCTCATCCATCGTTATGAGATCTACTGCCGCAAGGACGTGCCGCCGCACAACCGCAGAAACGGGGTGATGCCCGTATGAAGAAGATCCGCCTCGGCGCGGGGAGCGCTTACTGGGGCGACCTGCTCGAGCCTGCCGTCGAGCTGGCCGACAAGGGCGAGCTGGACTACCTCTGCTTCGACCACCTCTCGGAGCTGACGCTCGCCGTGCTGCAGCGCCAGAAGGCGAAGGATCCGAACGAGGGATACATCAAGGACATCGAGCCCTGGCTCGAGGCGACGTTGCCGCAGGCGCGCAAGCAGGGCTTCAAGATCGTGACCAACGCCGGCGGCGCGAACCCTGCCGCCGCCGCCCGGAAGGTGATCGAGGTCGCCGAGCGGCTGGGCCTCGGCAAGCTGAAGATCGCGGTCGTCACCGGGGACGACGTATTTCCAGACCTCGACGAGATGCGCTCGCTGGGGATCACGTTTCCGAACATGGATACGGGCGAGGCGGACATCGATAGGATCCGCAAGGACATCGTCGCCGCGAACGCTTACGTCGGCGCGGACTACATCGCGAAAGGCCTGGCGCAGGGTGCCGACGTCGTTGTATGCGGGCGCGTGTCGGACACCGCCCTGTTCATCGGCCCGATGATGCACGAGTTCGGCTGGTCTTACGCCGCCGAGGACAACGACAAGATGGGAGCCGCGATCACGATTGGCCACACTGTCGAATGCGCCGCCCTCGCGACAGGCGCCGTGTCAAACCTGTGGCGCCAGGCCAAGGACCCGTGGCGGCCCGGCTACCCGATCGCGGAGGTGAGCGAGGACGCCACCGCCGTCATCTCGAAAGTCGAGGGATCGGGCGGCATCCTCAACGAGTGGACGATCAAGGAGCAGCTGGTCTATGAGATCGGCGATCCGAACAACTACTACATGCCCGACGGCATCGCCGACTTCACGACCATCAAGGTCGAGGAGATCGCGCCCGAGCGCGTCAAGCTCTCGAACATGAGTGGCAAGGGCCTGCCGGACAAGCTCAAGGTCTGCATCGGCTATCGCGACGGCTGGGAAGGCGAAGGTTCCCTGCTGTTCAGCTGGCCCGACGCGTACGAAAAGGCAAAGCGAGGGGAGCGGATCATCCGCGAGCGCCTGAAGCTGCTGGGAGTTGAGCCCATCGAGCTCCACTTCGATTACATCGGGGTCAACGCGCTTCACGGACCAACCGCACCACCGCCCGGCGAGATGAACGAGGTCGGCCTGCGCGTGGCGGCTCGCACCAACACGAAAGAGGAGGCCGACACGGTCAAGCGCGAGTCGACGCACCTGTGGACGCTGGGTGGCATCGGAACCGGCTACCTTTCGCCCGCGCAGCCGCGGCCCTCGGTCTCGCTGTGGCCGACGCTGGTGCCGCGTGAGCAGGTTCAGATGAAGCTGACCATGATCGAGACCGCCCCGGACGCGCGCAGGGCGGAGACGCCGGACGCGCGCAGGGCGGAGACGCCGGACGCGCGCAGGGCGGAGAAATGAAACTCGGCCTCGGCGTCTACAGCGCCGAGTGGATTCCGTCGGAAGGCATCACCCACCACGACGTCTACGCGAACGATCTGGAGCAGGCGAAGCTGGCGGAGCAGGTCGGGCTCGATTCCATCTGGTACACGGAGCACCACTTCCTCAACTGGAACCCGAACGTGATGGGGATGTGCGCGGCGGTCGCGGCGGTGACCTCACGCATCCAGCTCGGGCCGTCGGTCGTCCTGGCGCCCCTGCACAACCCCATCAAGCTGGCCGAGGAATGCGCGATGCTCGACGTGCTCTCGAACGGCCGCTTCACGATCGGTGTGGGCCTCGGTTATCGCGATGTCGAGTACGCGGGGTTCAACGTTCGCCGCGTGGTGCGCGCGCCGATGACCGAGGAGCTCGTCCAGGTCATGAAGCTTGCGTGGAAGGAAACGCCAGTGACATTTCACGGCAAGCACTGGAGCTTCGACAACGTCGACGTCTATCCCAAGCCCCTGCAGAAGGGTGGTCCGCCGGTGTGGATCGCCGGCTACGTCGACGCCTCCCTCGACAGGGCGGCTCGCCTGGGTGACGGTTTCATCATGGACGGAGGGACCGATTCGAAGTCCTTCGGGGCGAGCGGCTACAACAGGGACATCTACTGGCGAGTGCAGGACATGGTCGATCGCTACAAGGCGGCGCTCAAGAAGCACGGCAAGCGTTACGAGGACCAGGAGTTCGCGATGACGCTCGGTGGGTTCATCTCCGAGCGTGGCGCCGATGACGCCTGGGACCAGGTCAAGGAGGCCTACATGCTCACGCGCCGCACGTACGGGTCCTGGTACGGACTGCCGACCGCCGACTACGCCGACTGGTATCCCGACCGCATGTCCGAGAGCGAGCTGGCGGCGCGCCGCAGCGAGATCATGCTCGGAACGCCGGAGGAGCTCGCTGAAAACCTTCGACGGCTGCAATCGATCGCCGGCGAAAGGCTGCACGTGATGTTCCGGGTCAAGTACCCGGGCGTGCCCCACGACCGCGTGTCGAAGGCGATCCGCCTTCTCGGCCAGGTGCGCGACCGGCTGAAGGTGCCGAGCGCCGTCTAACCCGCAGCGACAGGTCTCTCCCCGAATGGGACCATGCGGCCGCCGACCACCTGCCACAGGCTCACCGGCGCGTCGATCCGATCGCCGTGATCGTCGAAGCGGATCCTGCCGCCGAGGCCTTCGAGATCGGTCGCCGCGATGGCGTCGCGGACCTCCTCGCGCGTCGTTGCGCCACCCGCCAGTGCGGACGCGATCACGCTGACCGCGTCGTAGCACTCGACGACGTACGAAGGCGTCTCACCGACCTCGTCCCGGCAGCGCTTGACGAAGCGTCGTGACGCGGGCGTCGCCATCGGATCTGCGCCGGCGTACGTGTGGATGCTGCCCTCGCCGGCCGGCCCGGCCAGCCGGGCCAGTGGGTTGTCCGGCCCGCCCTCCGAGCTGATCACCTGGGCGCGCAGGCCGGCGTCGTGAAGGGCCTGCATCAGCTTGCTGCTCTCGATCTCGGTGGCGCCGAAGTCGACGATACCGGCGCCGGCGGCGCGGATCGCCTCGACGATCTCGGAGAAGTCCTCCTGGCCGACGTGCATGGCGAGGACGGTGACCGGGCGGCCTGACAGGGCCTCCAGGCGCGAGGCGAAGGCCCGCACCAGCGGCCGGCCGTAGTCGGTGCCGTCGTGGACCGCGACTGCGTGGGCGTCGGGCAGATGCGCGTAGGCGAGCTCGGCGGCGACCGCGGCCTGGCGCTCGTTGTCGGCGCACAGCCGGAAGAAGGTCGGCCAGCCGGCCCGGCTCAGCGCGTTGTCGGTCGAGCACTGGGTGACCTGCGCCAGGCCGGCCTTGGCGTAGACCGGTCCCGCGGCGCCGCTCGGACCGCTGTTCTTGTGCCCAATGACCGCGACCACTGAGGGGTCGGCAGCCAGGCCGGAGGCGACGTAAGCCGCCACCCTCTCATCCTCCTTGTCGTCCACCGCTCGGACCTCGAGGTCCACACCTCGCGCGCGCGCATCGGCGACCGCCATCTCGACGGCGCGAAGCATCGGTACCCCGACAATGGCCTGGGGCGTGGACAGAGGCGCTGCGAATCCGACTCGAAAACGCACGTTCGTTCGTCAAGTACTTTAATCTCCACGGAGTGTCCGGCGTCTCCGCCACCTACCGCCGACTCCTGCGGCGCGAGGTGGTGGACATCTGTGTGCTGATCTTCATCGCCGACGTCGTCACGGGCGTGCAGATCCCGCTGTTTCCCCTGTACACGGTCAGCCTCGGCGCCTCGCTCGGGACGCTCGGCCTGATCACCGCGGTGCTCGGTCTCGCACGCCTCGCCAGCGCGCTGCCCGTCGGCATGCTTTCAGATCGACTCGACCGCAAGACCGTGCTGGTGGGCGGGATGGTCATGTTCGCGCTCTCGTTCGTGCTGTATGCCATCGCGCCGAGTGCGGCATGGCTGGCCGTCCCACGTGCGCTGCAAGCGATCGCCATGGTGGCGACCTTCCCGCTCGGGATCGCTTACATCGGAGACGTGGTCGAGAGCCGCGACCGCGGTGCGGCGGTAGGCGTCTATACCGCGGCGATGGGATCCGGGTTCGCGGTCGGACCCCTGCTGGGCAGCTGGGTCGCATCGGTCGCCGGATATCCGCCGGCCTATCTGGCGGGCGCGGTCATCGCCGTCGGCGGCGCGGCGTACGGCGCCGCACGGTTGATCAGGACGAAGATCAAGTCCGAGGTGTCGGTGGCGCCTCGCCTCGTGGACGTTCCGGCCCTCGTCGCGCTCGCCAGGCAGCCCGCGATGGTGATGGCGTGCGTCGCCAACATCGCGATGACGCTGTCCATGACAGGCGCGATCTTCACCTACTTTCCCGTTTACGCCCGCGGCGTCGGCATCAGCACGGTGGCCATCGGCAGCCTTTTCGCGTGGCGCTCGATCGCGTCCGCGTCAGGGCGCGTGCCAATGGGCCCGCTGGCCCTGCGGCTCCCGGCGCACTGGACGCTCGCCGCCGTCCTGGCGGTGGAGGCGGCGATCGACCTCGGGATCTCCAGGACCACGTCACCAGTCGTGCTGACCGCGCTTCTGATACTCGAGGGAGTCGGGTTCGGTGTGTTCCTGGTTTCCGGCCAGCTCGCGGTGGCCGCGACTGCCGGACATGCCAACCGCGGCGCCGCGGTCGGTTTGTTCTGGATGGCGGGCAGCTTCGGCGACTTCTTCGGTCCGATCATCCTGGGCGTCATCGCTCAGGAGGTGGGTTTGATCGCGGTCTTCCAGACGGTCGCCGGCGCGGTGCTGGTGGGCGCGGCGCTGGTCGCCGGCCTTGGCGTGGTCGCCGCCCATCGCTCTCGCCGGGCGACCGCCACCGTGACCTAGCCCACCCGCGGCCGGCTCACCCGCCCGGCTTTACGTCAGGCCACAACGAACGAAGGCGCAGCTCCCGTTTCATGATCTTGCCGCTCGGGTTGACAGGTATCTCGTCGAGCGGGACGAACAGGATGCGCTTGGGCACCTTGTATCCGGCAATGCTCTTGCGGCAGTGATCCTGAAGCTCGCGCTCCCCGACCCTGAGTCCTGGCTTCAGCGCGACCACTGCCCGCACCTCCTCATCCCACTGATCGCTGGCGACGCCGAGGACCGCCGCCTCCGCCACCGCCGGATGTGAGTAGAGGGCCTGCTCCACCTCCGCCGAATAGACGTTCTCCCCGCCGCTTTTGATCATGTCCTTCAGCCGGTCGTGGAACGTGAAATAGCCTGCTTGCCTGGATGCCAGGTCTCCGGTTCGCAACCAACCGTTCCGGAAGGCCGCCGCCGTGGCCTCGGGCCGGTTGAAGTAACCGAGCATGACGTTGGGGCCTCGGACGCAGATCTCGCCGGCCACACCATCGTCGAGCTCGTTGCCGGACGCGTCCTGGATCGACACGTCGTTCAGAAGCATCTCCTGGCCGATCGAGCCGTCGAGGTCGGGGTCGAACATGTCCTCAGGACGAAGCCTCGTCACGATCGGACCGGCCTCAGTCAGCCCGTACTGGTAGTACATCCTTGCCGCCGGGAGGACCTCGCGGACAGCCTCCTTGTCCGGCAGGCGAAAGGTGGCGCCTCCCACGTAAAGGCGCCGGAAGGAATCCGTTTCGTGCCTCTCCCATGCGCCGCTGATCAACATGCGCCGAACCATGTTCGGGATGAAGAAGCCGTTGGTCACGTGTTCCTTCTCGATCAGGTGACCGGCGCGCTCCTCGTCGAAATGGCGCATGAAGACGCTGCAGGCGCCGATAACCAGGTGCGGCAGGAACCAGCAGAGGAGGGATGCCGAGTGATACATCGGCGCGATCAAGAGCGTGATGTCGTCGGGCTCCATGTCGGTGTCGACGATCTCGTCGATCGCGTTGGCCATCACGTTGCGATGCGAAAGGAGCACGCCCTTCGAGGCGCCTGTGGTCCCGCCGGTGTAGAGGATGACTGCGGGGGTGTCACCTGAGACCGTCGCATCCGGCGGCGATGGGGGTCCAAGAAAGCGTTCGTACTCGTGCCCCTCGACTATCAGGTGACTGACGTTGGGCGCGTCCCCGGCGCCGACCAGATCCTGTACGCGCGGGCCGAACTCGCTGTCTGCAAGCACGACGCGGGCCCGGCAGTCGTTCAAGCCGTGCTCGAGCTCCGGGCGTGACCAGCGCCAGCTCAGGGGCACTGCGATTGCGCCTGCCGCCATGGCCCCAAGGATCGTCTCGGCGCTGAAGTTCCCGTTGCCGCAGAGGATGGCGACAGTGTCGCCCGGCCGGACCCCGAGCCCGATCAAGCCCTGCGCGACAGACCACGCCCGCTCGGCAAGCTGCCCGTGAGCCAGGCGGCCCGAGTCGTCGACCACGGCCGGCGCCATGGCCCGGCGGGAGCGGTTGCGCCGCAGAACGTCGAGGATCGTGAGCACCGGCGGATCCCAGGGTAAACAAACTAGCGATCGCTCACCCATCAGCTAGTTGACAGCGGCTGGCGTCCCCACTAAGGTCAGGCCGTGCTCGTGTGCGCCGCCCAGAAGGAGCTCGGGCACTCCATCTGATGGCAGTCACACGCCGCCGCGGTCGCTCGGTCGGTGAGAGCACCGCTGACGGCATCCGCCAGGTCGCCCTTGACCTCTTCTACAAGCAGGGCTTCCAGGCCACCACCCTCAGGCACATCGCATCCCGTGTCGGCATTCAGGTGGGCAGCCTGTACAACCACATCGAGTCGAAAGGCGACCTCCTGTTCGACATCATGGAGACGGTGATGCGAGACCTGCTGGAAGACCAGCGCCAGGTCGCGCAGACCCCCGACGTCGTCGAGAGGATGCGCCTGCTCGTGTACCACCACGTGAAGTTCCACGGCGAGCGCGCCGAAGAGGTCTTCATCGGCAACAGTGAGCTCCGAAGCTTGAGTCGCAGCCAGCGCACCCGGATCGTCGCCCTCCGCAACGAGTACGAGCAGATGTTCCAGAACGAGCTGGAGGACGGCATACGCCAGGGCAAGTTCCTCCCTGTCGACGTGCAGATCACCGCCTACGGGATCCTTGCCATGACCACCTGGGTGTCAGCGTGGTACTCGCCCCGCGGCCGCCTCTCGCTCGAGGACATCGCGGAGATCTACACGGCGATGGTGCTGCGCGGCATCTGGAACCCGACCGCCGGTCAGCTCGAAACGCATCTGCGGCGAGTCGTGCGGGACAACGCCAAGCGGTCGCTGGCGGCGAGCGCAGCGACGAAATAGCGCTGTCTCGTTCGATGCGTTCCGTGAAGGTCGGCGTGACCCTGAAGATGTACGACTACTTCACGTACCGGCCCACGCCGCTCGCCGCCATCGCGGAGCAGGCGCGCAGGGCCGAAGAGATCGGCTTCGACTCGGTCTGGGTGATGGACCACGTCTTCATCGAGCGCCCCGGTGGGCGGGTGCTGTCGCACGAGCCGATGATCTGTCTCGCCCAGGTGGCCGCCGCCACCAAGCGCATCGCGCTCGGGTCGCTCGTGCTGTGTCACGCGTTTCGTCATCCCGTACAGCTCGCGAGGGAGGCGTCGGCGCTCGCGGACATGAGCAACGGGCGCTTCATCCTCGGCCTCGGAGCCGGTTGGCATCAGCCGGAGTTCGACGCGCTCGGGCTCCCTTTCGACCACCTGGTCGGCAGGTTGGAAGAAGCCATCGAGCCGCTGCAGCGGCTGCTCCAAGGAGGGTCGGCCACTTTGAACGGAAAATGGCTTCACCTGTCGGAGGCGTCGATCGGGGTGACGACGCCGCCGCCTCCAATCTGGATCGCCGCCGAAGGGCCGCGCATGCTCGCGCTCGCTGCGAAGGTCGACGGATGGAACCACGCCTACTGGGGCGCCGAGGACACGACCCGATTCAAGTCGGCGCTGCAGCGGCTGCGCCAGGAGCTGGATCGAATCGGCCGCGGCCACGACGAGGTCGAGGCCACGGCGAGCGTGGCCTGCGTGCTCGACGGGTGGGACGAGGTCCAAGGGGGCTTCCGCGAACCCGAGGTCGCGGTTGGACCTGCAGAGAAGATCGCCGAGGTGATCCGCGATTACGCGGAGGCCGGCGCCAAGCACGTGATCCTTTCTCTCTCCCCTGACCCGTACGGCGAGATCGACCCCGACGCCCTGGAGAAGGCCGCCAAGATCCTTGCCCTGTTGTAGGGGCGACTACGTGACGACGATGCTCGCGGGTGGTGAGAATCCAGAGGTCTTGGACGTCGCTGCGTTGCGGAGACGCGCTCGGAACTGATACGTCCCCGCGCCAAGGGTCGTGAACAGGCTGTGCGCCTGGATCCAGCCACCGGGCTGGTCCGGCGATGTCCATGCCGTCCAGGCTCCGAAAGCACCGCCGGTGGGCATGAACCGGTACTGCACGTCGAACAGGTAACCGGTCATCCGCGACGCGGACCAGCGCACGAAGATCTGCCTTGGACCGGTGAGGCCTGCCGGTTCAGCCGTAACCGGGACCTTGATCGTGCCCTTGAGCGTGGTCGCCTCTCCGGCGGTGGAGCGATATCCATATGTGCCGGCGGCGATGAAGTGGAAACCGTAGCCACCCCCGGCGCCGAGTAGGGCGGAAGCGTAGAGAGGCGTGGGCTGGCTGAGCGCATCGGGCGGGCCGAGCAGCTGGGTGTCGACCATGCTGTGCGTGCCCTGCTTCACGGCCCACGTCACTTCAAAGCCCGGCTGCGGGAGTGCCGCCGTTGCGGGGATGAAGCCCGTGTTCTTGACATTGATCTTCTTGGTCACAGGCCCGCGCTCGGCGGTGGCGAGCGCCGATGTGACCCCTGATCCGCCGGCGAGGAGGACGCGACCGCTCGCCAGCAAGGTCGCGGTCATGTTGGTGCGCGGGACGAAGATGTCGCCGTCGTCGAACCAGAGGTTGGAGGCGGGGTCGTAAAGCTCGACGGTCGAGACGAGGCCGCCCTCAGATTGCCCGGCGATCATCATCGCCTGGCCGCTCGCGTCGATGACCAGGCCGACCGAGACCCGGCCGGAGGCGTACGGCGGCGTGGTGGTCCACGTGTCGGCCACCGGGTCGTAAACCTCACCGATGTTGGGCAGATGGGCGTACAGCTGGCCCCCGGCGACGAGCACGCGTCCGTCCGCCAACAGCACCGCACGGGCGCCTTCGAGTCCGGTGCCCATCGGCGCGACCACGGTCCACGTGTTCGCCACCGGGTCGTAGACTTCCGCGCTAGCGAGGTCGAAAAGGCCATCCGACCCGCCCGCCACCAGCACCCGTCCGCCCGCGATGAGGGTGGCAGTCGGGACGATGCGGGCGACGTGCATGTCGGCAGCCGCGGACCACGTGTTCGCGGTCGGGTCATAGATCTCGGTGTTCAGCAAGGCGTTGCTGCCATCCGAGCCGCCGACGACCAGCACCCGCCCATCGTTCAACAGGGCCGCGGCCGCGCCCGTCCGCAGGTGCAGCATCGTTCCTCCCGACGACCACGAATTGCCTGTCGGGTCGTATAGGGCGGCGTCCTTCATGGTCCCGCCGAGGGCGTTCCCGCCGGCCACCAGGACCTTCTTGCTCTGGAGCAGGGTGGCGGTTCCGTTCTGATGCGGGTCGCCCATGCTGCCGGCGCTCGACCAGGTTTCCGCCACTGGGTCAAAGAGCTCGGCCGAGGCGAGCATGTTGAGGCCGTCGTATCCGCCGGCGACCAGCACCTTGCCCGTGGCGAGCAACGTCGCCGTGTGCCAGTACCTGGCCGCCGCCAGCGCGCCGGTGGGCGCGAACAGGGTGGCCGAAGGCTCGTAGACCTCGGGGGGCGCGGAACCAGCGGTGGTGTCGGCTCCTCCTGCGATGAGGACGGATCCATCCTCGATCAGAAGCGAGCTGTGCCCGGATCGGGCTGTCGTGAGACCTGCCGCTTCGGTCCAGGTGTTCGCGACCACGTCGTACACCTCGGCCGTCGGCGTCACTCCGGAGTTGGTGAGTCCGCCGGACACCAGCACCCGGTCGCCTGGAACGAGCGTGGCACCATGCCCGGTTCGGGCTCTGTTGAGTGGTGCGGCAGACGTCCAGGCGTTCGCGGTCGGGTCGTAGATCTGGACGGAATTGAGATAGGCGCCGTTCTTGTCGGCCCCGGCAACGACCAGCACCCCACCGCTTGGAAGCAGAGTCGCGGTGCAGCCAAATCGCAGAACTCCGGAATCCGCAGTCTTGGTGAACTTCCCGGTCAGCTGGCTGTAGATCTCACCGTAGCCGAAGGCTGTCGAACCACCGATGACGAAGACGCGCCCGTCGGCCAGCTGGGTAGCACAGCTCCCCGCAGTGCGAGAGGTGGACATGAACCCGGTGCCAGTCCAGGAGTTGGCCGCGGGGTCGTAAAGCTGACCCTGGAGGATGAATGTGCCGGTCCGGTCCGCACCCGCGAAGAGCAGCACCTGGCCGTTGGGCAGGGTGGCGGCGTGTGCGCCGCCGGCCGGTCCGAGCTGTGGGTTGGCGGTGGCCAGCCAGAGATTGAGAGACGGGTCCCACCGCTCGCAAGTGGAGCTCACGCTGGCGACGCGCCCGGTGCCACCGCAGACGAGGATCCTTCCGTCCTGGAGGCGGGTGGACACCGCTGCGAAGCGAGCATTGCCCATCGCCGAAACGTTCGACCACGTCTGGCTGACCGGGTCGTACAGCAGAGCGCTCGAGACGGGCTTGCCCGCAGCCGTGGCGAGGTCGCGGCCGCCGGCGGCGAGGACGCGGCCGTCGGCCAGGAAGCTCAAGGTGGAATCGACCGTCACTGTGCTCACGGGTCCGGTGGGCCGGAAATCCGCCTGTGCCGTGAGCGGTGATACCGGGGCCACGAGGCCGAGCGCAAACGCCAACAGGGCGACCCGAAGAAATGGGCGTCTTAGCGTCATCGGAACCAATCTCCCTGGAACCAATCTCCCTCCAATCTGGCCGGCGTCCGAACCCGCGGAAATGGTAATCCTCGAGGCGAGTTTTCGGTAAAACGACGGTGCCCGGGGGGAACTCGCCCCGGGCACCGCAACGAAGGGGAGATTACGAGCTAGCAGATGGCTGCGGCGTGGAAGGCCTCGTTGGCGAGGGCTCCGCCGAAGAACAGGAGTGACCGGACCTGAATGCCGCTGGTGTTGGAAGCAGGGCCGGGAGTGATCTCGACGGTGGCGGGGTCGAAGGGAACGCTGTGGTCCACCGACCCGCGGGTCGCGATCATCGTGCAGCCGTCAAGAGGCTGGTCGGTGACGAAGACGTAGTTGCCGTCGGAGGCGCGGAACGAGCTCGTCACCTGAGAGCTGCGCACTCCAAAGCCGGTGTCCCGTGTGACCAGGGTCCGAACGCTCGCCGCGCTCGTGCAAACGACCGCCAGGTGGAATGGGATGTGGTTCGAAAGGCCACCGCCCGGGTTCTTGGTCTCGATGTAAACCGTGTTCAATCCAGGACCGGTGCCCGTGTAGACGCCGGCCGGGTTGAAGACCAGTGCGCTGCCGGGGTCGCCGACTGTCGCCAGGAAGGCGCACTTGCTGACTGCGGTCGGGAAGGTGATCTTGTACTTACCCGCGCCTGAGTGAATCATGGTCGCCCCAGGGGTGGAGCGGACCAGGTTCGCGGTGTAGCCGACGACAGCGAAGTCCCAACCTGCCTGGCTACAAGCCACCGCCAGGTCGAACGGTCCGTCCGTCAGCCCGCCGCCCTGGTTCTTGGTCTCGACGTAAACGCCGTTTGCGCTCAAATGCCCGCCTGCCGTGTAGCTCTGGAGGGCCTGGGAGAACGCGTTCTGCGTCGTCGATACGTACGCGCAGGCCGATACGTCGCCTCCGAACGTGACCTCGTACTGGCCCACTCCGATGTGGGTCACGCTCGTGGCATTCCCATTGATGATGGTGCCGTCGCCTGCGACCGATGCGAAGAGGTTGGGCGATGCGGCCGAGCCGGTCAGCTGCACGCCGAACAGGGCGGTGGCGGCAGCCACCAGCACCAGAAGGATCCGAATCGATACTCGCGACATTCTTGATCTCCTTGTGGGGAGCCGTATGGCTCCACTTCGATTACGACCGGGACAGTGGGGAGGGCCTCCGTGGTCGAGCTCGAGCTGCAGGCTATGTCAGGAGCGGTCGAGTGGAATCCCGGAAATCCGTGTGATTAATCGGTTCGCCGGGTCTCGTCGACAGTGAGCGCTTCCAGGATTCGCTCGAACGCGAGCCCCGCGCGCCTGTTGGCTTCGCCCACCACCTCGGCGGACGGCCCCTCAAACAGGCAGAAGCAGATCTGGTCTTCGGGAATCGCAGTCGAGCCGAGATAACGAAGAGAGACTCCCTCCCCCCGCATCGTCTCGGCGGACGCGGCGGCGCGGTCCGCGATCGCCGACAGCTGGGTTTCAGGATCTCCGGGCAGAAAACGCTCGACGAGGTACCGAGGCAATGTCACGCTCCTTTGCAGGCCACGCCGTGTGCTTCGAAACGGAGCCTAGGGCCGGGCGCGCCCGGCGGAATCACGGAAATCCGTGTGATTAATCGCCGGGGTCAGCCGGCGGCTCGCGGGACGGTGCGCAGGCTGGCGGCCAGCTCGCCCCTGGAGCGCACTCCGAGCTTGCGGTAGATGCGCGACAGGTTGGTCTCCACTGTGTTCACAGTCATATGAAGCGTCTCCGCCACCGCGCGGTTGCTGCGGCCGGATGCGACCAGCGTCGCCACCTGCAGCTCCGACGGGGTGAGCTCGTAGGGCGTCGAAGGCCGGCCGCCGACCCGGCCGAGCTCCGAGCGAGCCCGATCCGCCCACGCGGTCGCGCCGAGCCCGTCGAAGGTGTCCAGCGCCTGCTGAAGCGATTCGCGCGCGGCCCGCTTGAGCTTCATGCGGCGCTGTCCCTGGCCGAGAATCAGCGCGCTTCGCGCCGCCTCGAACGGCATGGGCAGCTTGCGGTACCGCTCAATCGCCTCACCGAGCGCGTGGGATGCCCCCTCCCAATCGGCTTCGGCCGCCCGGAGCAGGCCGCGGCAGCGGGCGGCGGCCGCGTCGGCCCAGGGATGATCGACCGCGGCAGCCCGTTCCTCGAGCCACGAAGTGATCTCCAGTGCCTCCGAGGTCGCGCCGGAGGACAGGCACGCTTCGACCAGGTCGGGGAGGAAGCGGAAGGCTCCAGGCTCACGCATGCCCATCGCCACCAGAATGGCCCTGGCCTCGGTGAGGAAATCCCTTGCCGCCTCGTGCCGCCCCAGCGTCAGCTCGATGAAGCCGAGCGTGGCCAGGAATCTCGACGTGGCGAGGGGCTCGTCCGATTCCCGGGCAGCGGCAAGGCCTCGGTCCGCCTTCGCCCGAGCTTCGTCGAGGCGACCCAGGTGGGCGGCCAGCATCGCGTCGGCGTACAGCATCTCCTGCCGGTTCACCCCGGTGAGCGCGGCGAGGTCGGAGCCAAGCTCGACATGCTCGCCTGACCTGCGCCAATTTCCGGTCAGCCACTCGAGCCCCGCAAGGTAGAACGACATCGCCGAAAGATTCGTCTCCTCTCCGCGCTCGCGCGCCAGGTGGAGGACGCGCTCGAACAGGGGGCGGGCGGCATCGAGGTAACCCCGGCGGGTCAGCTGCAGGCCGTAGACGGCCGAGGGGGTCCGGTCGAGAGGCACCTCCGGCATCAAGGGCTCGAGCTCGATGGCGCGCCGCATCAGGTCGTCGCGCGCGGGCCGCCCGCACAAACAGTCCAGGGCGGCGACTGCCGCCAGCGCCTGGCCGATCAGGTTCTCCAGGTTCAGGGCCTCGGCCAGTCGGAGCGCTTGATGGGCGCGCTCTGCAGCTTCGTCGACGGTCCCGCCCCACGACAGCATCCAGGCGAGGTCGATCGCGATCTGGATCGTCAAGGCTGATTCGACTTCCGACTCCGCGAGGGCCTGCTCGAACAACCGGATCGACTCGCGGGCCGGTCCCAGCTCGCCCTCGATGATGGCGAGCCGGTAGAGCGCTTGGGCGCGGTCAGGCCCGGGAGGGAGGGCTGCGACTCGAGCTCGGAGCACCTGACGGGCGACTTCGGTATCCCCCGAGTCGTACAGGTACCTGGATGCGGCAAGGGCCCGCCGCAGCAGGGCCTGAGGATCGGACTGTGGCGTCAGCTCGAGAGCTCGCACCGCGAGATGCGCAGCGCTGTGCGGCGCAGCCCTGGCCCAGGCTGTTCGCGCTCCTTCTTCGCAGGCCGCCGCGGCCTCTTCGTCCGCCCCGTTGACGGCGATCGCGCGATGCCGGGCCCGCTCTTCCGGATCCTTGACGACTCCGGCCAGGCGATGGTGCAGCGCACGGCGGTCTGCCGAGGAGCCGCTCATGTAGATGACAGACCCCAGAAGCGGATGATTGAACCGGACCCTGTCGTCCTCGATGTCGATCACATGCGCGTCGCGGCCTTCACGCAAAGCCGACGCGACTGTAGAGCTATCCCCTTCGATCTCCTCGAGCAGGGCAACCGCCGGGTGCGACAGGGCGGAGGCGGCCCGTAGCACCGCGTGCGTCTTGGGAGACAGCTCCGCAAGGCGGGCCCGAAGAAGCTCCTGAAGGCTCTTCGGAACTGGCAGAGGGTCTCCCGGCCTGATGATCGCGCCCGTTCGCTCGAGCATTCGGGCCATCTCCAGCGCAAAGAACGGATTTCCGCCGGTGGCCTGACGGATCCTGAGAAGCGTGGTGTGGGAAAAGGCCGCGCCGACACGCGCCGTGAGCAGGCGGCGCAGGGCACCCAGCGACAACGGGGGCAGAGCCAGCCGGCTGTCTTCGGAGATGGACAGGGCTGCGTTGTACGCAGCCGGTTTCCCCACCTCGGTGCGAACGGCGGCCAGCAAGCCCACGCGTGCGTCGCCAGTCCTCCTCAGCGCGAACTGAAGCGCGTGCGAGGAGGCGGGATCCAGCCACTGAAGGTCGTCGACAGCGGCCACCACGGGCTCGCGCTTGGCAAGCTCGCGGATTGCGGCGAGCACCGCCATCCCGACCGCCCTCTGGTCGGGCGGCGAGCCGTCCGGCTCCGTCCGCAGCAGAGCCACCTCCAACGCGCGGCGCTGGGGCGCCGGCAGGCCCGCCAGGATGTCATCGGGCAGACCGCTGAACAGGTCTGCGAGGCCGGCGTAGGACAGGCTCGACTCCGGCTCGGTGGGTCGCGCCTTCAGCACGGCATAGGAGCGCCGCTCGGCCGACTCGACGCCGGCCTCCCAGATGGTCGTCTTGCCCAGCCCTGGCTCGCCCTCGACGACGAGTGCCGCTCCACCTCTGGCGATGCCATCGAGAAACGCTTCGACCGCCGCGAGCTCCGGCTCGCGGCCGACCACCTCTTCCGGCTTGCGCACCGGACGGCCCCCCGCCATTTGCCCAGTCTGAGCCCTGAGTCCTTTCACATCGACTTGTGGATCGCCTCGGCCACGTCTCGCGGGTGGCAGGTCGGCGGTGTTCAGTCGGAGCGGGTGCGCTTCTGCGGGTAGATCGTCTCGCCGTGGGCGAGCATGGCGACGAATCGTTCGATCCGCTGCGCCTTCGTGTCTGCACGCTTGGCGGTGGCGATCCGGTAGAGGATCGCGTAGCGGTTCTGGCTGTTGAGAGCCTCGAACATCTTCTGCGCCCTCGGCTCGGCGGCCAGCGCGGCGGCCAGCTCGACGGGCACCTCGATGCCGGCCGGGCCGGCGTAGGCGGCCTCCCAGCGCCCATCCGTTTTCGCGCGCTCCACCTCTGCGATGCCCGCCGGGCGCATCCGCCCCTCCAGTTGCAGGCGCTCCGCGATACCGGTGTTACGTTTCGACCAGACGCTGCGCCGCCTGCGCGGGGTGAAACGTTGGCGATAGGTGAGCTCGTCGAGACCGCGTGCCTGGCCGTCGATCCACCCGTGACACAGCGCCTCCTCCAGCGCTTCGCTGTACGTGAGGCTGGTTGCCTTCACGATGCCTTTGCGGGCCAGCACGAGCCAGACCCCGGCCGACTCGAAGTGATGCCGGCCGAGCCACGCACGCCATGCACCGGCGTCGGGGACGAGGAGATCGGGCGTCTCGGCTACGGCTACCAGAAGAAGTGCCCCAGCAATGCGCCCAGCACAACAGTCAGAGCGACGGCGAAGTACGGATACCTGCCTGACCACGTCTGCAGTCGTTGGTCGATAGGTACCCAGTGTCCGGCTTCGAGAACAGCGTCGAGCGCGGCGATTCCAAACATCATGCCGAGGCCGACCAGCGCGACGATCGAGATGCCTAGAGGAACAACCATCGGTCAGCGCTGCACCCCGCGGCGCGGCGACCACAGCCAGTGGCCGAGGATGAAGCTCACGACAAGCGCGCCGATGAAGGTGGCCGGCTTCTCGACCTCGTAGGAGCACCGGATGTAATACGTGATTGGCGCGTGCTTCGCGGTGTCGCTGAGCGCGATGGTCTCGTAGCCGAGGAGCACGGCGCCGAGCAGCAGGAACACCACGAGTCCCACCTGGACCCAGATCGCGGGGCGCCGCCAGCGCTTCTGCATTTGAAGATCCATCACCTGGAACCGCCGAAGCGCGCCCGCAGGCGCGCTGCCACCCCGCCCGCCAGGAACGAGATGACCGCGCCGATGACGATGGCCGGAATCGGGTACAGCGGGTCGGGGTCGCGCTTGTTCACGCAGTTGGAAGGCAGATCGGGGTTGTAGGTGCCCGCCTGGATGATCACCCAGACCGCAAGGCCCAGGAGGGCCGCGGCGACGGCCCCGAACGCGACCACCCGCGGCGTGATCCGGAACCGGCGTCGCCGGATCAGGTCCACAGGTAGTGTCCCAGCAGCAGGCCCACGACCAACCCCGCCGGCACCAGCCAGGTCTCGAGTCGCGCCATCCACTTGCCTCGAGGGAGCACGCCGATCCCCTCCGCCCCGGTCAGCATCAGGAGCAGCTCCCAAGCCGAGAGCAGAAACAGCACGGTCACGAGCCAGAAGGCAGCGGCGGAGATGACCACGTCCCAGTTGCCGCGGAACGCCACGAATGCCACCGCCCATCCGATCGCGATCAGAGCTCCGGCCAGCCGGCCCGCTTTCACGGCGCGTGCCCGCCGGACGCGGGCGGGGGTGGCGAGACGCTTCACCTGATCCATCGCAGTGATTTTCGTTCTTAGATGGTGCCCGTGTGGCGGTGAGACCGGCTCAGGAGAGCTGGTCGGTCTCTTGGCCGACCGTGTCGTCCCCGCTTCCCACGAGCGGATCCTCGTCGCTTGCCGAGTAACGATCGCGGACCTCGGCGCCGTCCGTTTCGGAATCACCAAGGCCTTCGTCCGAGTCAAGCTCGACCAGCTCTCCGGCCTGGCTGTCTTCGTCGAGCAGCTGCGCGTAGACTCGCGCGGCTTCGTCCAGGCTCGGGTACTCCCAGAACTCCGTTCCCTCCGGCACCTCGGCGCCCTCGGTCTCGTCCAGGCCGTGCTGGAAGACGTACGCGCGTCCGCTGTCGGGATCCTGGATCAGCGAGAGATACCGGTCGCCGGTCAGCGCGGCCCGCTGAGTGGACTGTCCGGAGTTCTCCAGATCGAAGAGCCGGCTGATCACCTGCTCCTCGCTTCTTTCCTCCATACGCTTCCCATTCTGTATCAACCCCGGCGCGGGGCGTTCGTGGCTTCGCGCCGACGGCGGAGCTTCGCCCTGATCGACGACCTCCTCGGCCAGGAGGTCCATCAGCAATCCGTCGTGCCACGCGCCGTCCGAGCCCCGCTCGTACCGGCGCATGGTCCCGACCGGGCGGAAGCCGACCTTGCCGTAGCACCGGATGGCGGCGGCGTTGTCCGCCGCCGGGTCGATCACCAGCCGGTGAAACCCCTGGTCGGTGATCAGGTGCCGGGCAAGGGTGCGGATGGCGTCGGCGCCAAAGCCGCGTCCGTGCACCGCCGGATCAAGGTATATGTCGATGCTGGCGTGGCGGTAATCGGGCTCCGTCTCGGCGCTCCACTGGATCGCGCCCACCACGCGGCGGTCGTGCTCGACGGCGAAAGTGCTGACTTCGGGGTCGGCCAGGTCCGCAGCGACCTCCCTGGCCATGTCGCGTTCGCCCCGCCACCACCTGTACACCTCCGGCGTCGCTCGGATCTTGGCCAGGGCCGGTATGTCGTCGGCTGTCGCCGGCCTCAGCGCCACCAGCGTGCCCTGCAGCATCACTCGCTTTGCTCCGAGCTCGACTCCCCTTCCTGGCGCAGGCGGTCGACCACCCTGGTGAACGTCTCGTACGGGTGGGCGCCCACGACCAGGTAGCGCCCCCCGAATATGTGGGCGGGAATCGCATTGATCCCGACCGCCTCCGCCTGCCGGCGGTTGTCGTCGAGGATCGGCTCGTAGTGACCCTCTTCGATCGCCACCCTCAGCTCGTCCGGATCGAGTCCCACCTCCGTGCCGATACGTATCAGGTCATCGACGTCCTCGAGCCGGCCGGTCCCCTCCCAGTGAGCTTTGAACAGCCCCCGGTGCATCTCGTCGAACTTGCCCTGCTCGCGTGCGAACTCAGCGGCCCCCAGCGCTTTGCGCGAATTGATGATGACGTCGCGCAGCCGCATGACGAGCCCGACCTCGGCCGCGATCTGGTCTAGGCGGCCGCGCATCTGCTCTGAGCGGGCGCGACCGAAGTAGGCTTCGCGCGGGATCCCCTCGACGGGCGCTTCAGGATGGAGCTCGAAGGGAAGCCAGGTCAGCTGAACGAGGCCTTCCCTCTCCAGGCGCTCGACTCGGACCGAGTCGACGTAGCACCAGGGTCAAACGTAGTCGGAGAAGACGACCAGGTCCGCAGGTGCGACGTTCTCAGGCACCGCTCAAGTCTCATGCAATTGAGTCATCGCGCGCGTTTATCGCGAGCCAACTTCAGGAATAACTCTATGGTCGACCGGATCTATACGAGACGGTCTTTCGGAGGCGCGGCGGATAACCGCCCGCAAACTTATGAGCGCGTCTTTCGTGCTCTGGAACGTAGTCGCCCCATCCATCGGAGGTGCCTTGGTGGCCGGGGGGATCATCGCCCTGATCAGGTCGGTGATAGTGATCGGGCCGGCGGAGGTCGGTCTTGTGTCCAAACGATTCTCGTCGCGGCACAACACCACCGACACCCCAATCGCGTTCGACGGCGAGGCGGGCTACCAGGCGCAGCTGCTCATGCCCGGGGTTCGTTTCAAGCTGTGGCCGACCTACAGCGTGTCGAAGTACCCATGGGTGCAGGTGCCGGCCGGTGAGATTGGCGTCGTCATTTCTCAGCTCGGCGAGAGGCTGCCGATCGGTGCGAAGTCGGCCATCTACAGGCCCGAATTCGGGAACTTCACAAACCTGCGCGCATTTCTGGGGAACGGCGGCCAGAAGGGCGTCCAGCGGCCCGTGCTGCCTCCTGGCACTCTCATCCCAGTTCATCCGGTCGCCTTCCTTGTGATCACGGCGACCAAGGTTTACGGGCTGCCGATCGACAAGCACATCGCCGGCCGCGGCGCGCTCACTCCTGAGTCGTTCGGCCTGACGCCGCAGCAGCTCCGTGTGTGTGTGATCGCCCCCGAGGGCTAACACGACCTGGTCGGAATCGTGACCACGCTCGACGGTCAACCGCTTCCGCCGGCGGACATCGCCGGTCGGATCGGTGGTTTCGCCGACATAGAGGCTCTCGAGGGGCAGGCGAACGTGTCTGACTCAGAGCTGATCGAGGCCCTTCTTGGCGCCAAGAACCAGCTGCACAACAACTACCAGGACTTCCAGGCGTTTCTTGACAACGGCGGCCGTATCGGCTTGCAGCACGATCCGCTGCTGTACGGCGCTTACCTGCTGAACCCGTTTCTCGTGCGGGTGGAGGCGGCGAGGATGCTGGTCGTCAACCAGGGCGAGGTGGCGGTCATCAAGAGCTACGTGGGACTGCCCACCCTCGACACATCTGGGCCTGAGTTCAAGTTCGGCTCCATCGTCCAACCGGGCCACCGCGGCATCTGGCGCGAGGCATTGCGCACAGGCAAGTACCCGCTGAACCCTCGCATCTACGCGGCCGAGAAGGTGCCGACGTTCATCCTGACCCTCAACTGGGCCAACGCAAGCTCGGTGGCGCACAACCTCGACGCCCAGCTGAGCCCGATCGAAGGCAAGAGCCGCGAAGGCTTCGTGTTCAAGATCGACCTACAGGTCCAGATTCACGTTCCGGACACCAAGGCGCCCAAGGTCATATCGATGGTCGGTTCGATGCAGAACCTCGTCAACGAGGTCCTGCAAGCCGCCGTGGGCAACCACTTCAGGAACACGCTCCAGGGGCTTGAGGCGATTCGTTTCATCGAGACGCGGGACGCCGTGCAGGCGGCGGCGCTCGAAGCCATCTCCCGCTACCTGTCGGCCTACGAGGTGGAAACGCGAGGCGTCTACATCCAGGACGTCACTTTCCCCGAGGAGCTCGTCGCAGTCCTGACCCGGCGGGAGATCGCCAACCAGGAGAAGTCGACATTCGTCGAGCAGAAGGATGCCCAGACGGTACGCATCGACCTCGAGAAGGCGCGCGGCACAGCCGACATGCAGGCGGCGCTCGCGCAGGCGCAGGTCTCGGTCGACATCAATCGCGCTCGCGCCGACGCGCGAAAAGCCGAGGCCGACGGCGAGGCGGCCTACGTGGAGGTGACGGGCGCAGCCGAGGGTTCACGCCGGCGTGCCATCGGCCTGGGCGAAGCAGCCGCGATCGAGGCGCTCGGCCTTGCGCGCGCAAGAGGCTTTGACGCGCAGGCGCAGAGCCTCGGGCCAGGTTCCACGGCAGCGGTGGCAATCGCCAACGCGGTGTCGGAAGGCAGGGTGCAGGTCGTTCCCGAGGTCCTCGTCACCGGTGGTGGAGGCGCCGTCGACGGGTTGGCGGCGACCCTCATGCGGGCCATGAACGGCCGGCATGATCAAAAGCCGCGTCGGGCTTCTCGGCGCGCTCCGCAGAAGACAGAACCTCCCAAGCGGGCGCAATAGACGAACTGGCCGGGCCGGAGAATCTCCGGCCCGGCCTAGCGCGGTGGGGGCAGCGAGACCAGGAGGGCGGCGGCCGCCAGGACGGCCCCGAGCGTGGCCAGCTCCCACCGCCGCCTTGCTCGCCAGGCGAGCAGGAGCGCAGCCCCGACGAGGGGCAGCTTGACGAGCAGGACACCGCCGTATGTGGTCGTGATCGTCTCCAGCGGGCTTGCGAGGTGCAGCAGAGCCAGGGCCGCGCCACTCGAGACGAGCAGCCCGGCAGACCAGGCGGCCACACGCCCAAACCCTCTCGCGGGCGCGATCGCGTAGCCGCCGAGGCCGCCCACCCAGATACCCATCGCGGATACGTGAAGCGCGTTCAGGATCAACCCAAGCGGTTGCGGCAGGGCGGGCGTCGCGTGTGCGGCGGTGGCGTCGACCAGCGCCAGCGCCATCCCCAGTCCTGGGATCGCCCAGCGCAACCACGACGCCTGTCTTAGGGCGCCGAGCAGCGCCCAAAGTAGGAGGGCGGCAGCCAGCCGCAGTGCGAACACTCGGCCGAACGGCGATGCCAGGGCCCCGATCAGGCCGTCTGCGTCGAACGTCTGCGATGGGTCAAGGCTGGCGGTTTGCGCCAGCAGGGCGAATGGTTCGGCGGCCAGGAGCAGCGCGACGCCGGCTCCCGCCAGGCGAAGAGGTCGCGGGTCTTTGGCCACGAACAGGCCATATGTCGCCGCCCCGAAGCCGAGCGCGAAACCGGCGAAATGCAGGAAGCGGCCGAGCGCCTGAAGGACGAGTCCGATCGGCGACACAAGGCCGACGTCTCCTTCGCCGAGCCCAGGAGCCCGCACCGGGCTTGTATGCACGACGCTGAAGGTGAACTCGCCTCGGGAGGGATGTGTGTCGACCGCGATCACAGTCCAGATGACGGCGTAGGTGCCCTCGGAGCCAGTGGCGAGCCTGACCGACAGGTGGCTCCCCTCGGCCGTGGCGGGTCCGCTCTGGGCCAACCGGCCGTCCGGCCCGTAGACGCTTATGCCACGTCCCGCGGGCGTGACCGGCTCGGTGAAGTAGAGGTCGACGCTCGCAGGAAGCGTGTCCAGCAAGGCGTCCGGGGCGGGGTCGGAAGCGATCAGCCGGGCGTGCGCGGAGGCGGTGACGGGGAGGAGCGCCAGCGCCGCGGCTGCGACGCCGGCCAGGACGAGCCGCCTCAGTAGGAGGGCACGGGCAGCGGCGCCACGTCCAGCTCCCGTAGTGGCGCGCGGCCGATCCGGATCACGAGCCCGGCGGCCAGCAGGCAGAGCAGGCCGGAGGTCATGAAGGCGAGCTGGTAGTCGCCGAACCAGGTCCGGACCGCGCCTGCCCCGAAAGCCGCCGCCGCCGCCCCCATCTGGTGGGACGCGAAGATCCAGCCGTAGACCACGCCCACGTTCCGCTTTCCGAACGTGTCGGCGGCCAGCGCCACGGTCGGCGGCACCGTCGCGACCCAGTCCAGGCCGTAGAAGACGATGAAAAGGATCAGGCCGAAGTACTGCACGCCGAATGCGTATGGCAGAAAGAGCAGCGACAGCCCGCGCAGCCCGTAGTACGCGAACAGCAGCCAGCGCGAGTCCAGCCGGTCGGTGAGCCATCCGGAGATCATCGTGCCGGCGACGTCGAAGATTCCGATCGTGGCCAGAAGGCTGGCCGCCGTCACCTCTGGCAGCCCGTGGTCCATTGCGGCGGGAATGAGGTGCGTCCCGATGAGCCCGTTGGTGCTCGCGCCGCAGATGAAGAAGCTGGCCGACAGGAGCCAGAAGTTGCGGTTGCGCACACCCATCGCAAGCCCGCCGAGGGCGGCCCGGACAGGGTTCTGGAGAGGCGGCGCCGGCTCGTCAGCCTCCGAGGCGCCATAAGCGCGGAGGCCGATGTCTGCAGGGCGGTCGCGCATGAGAAGCGCGACGAGCGGCACCCCGACCAAAGCGGCACCTGCGACCAGCAGGGCGGACGCCCGCCACCCAACGTTCACCGCGAGCCACGCCAGCGCCGGCAGGAAGATCAGCTGGCCGGTGGCGCCTGCCGCGGTCAGGGCGCCGAGCACCACACCGCGCCGCTGCACGAACCAGCGGTTGGCGACCACGGCGGCCAGGACGCCGGCCATCGAGCCGGTGCCGACCCCGACCACCACGCCCCAGAGAAGGTCGAGCTGCCACGGCTGCTGCATGAAGACGGTGAGGGCAGACCCGGTGGACACGGTCAGCAGCGCTGCCACCACCACGCGGCGCACACCGAACCGTCCCATCAAGCCGCCCGCGAAAGGGGCGAACAGGCCGAAGAGCAGGAGGTTGATCGAGACGGCCAGCGAGATGGTTGCCCGCGACCATCCGAATTCGTGCTGGAGCGGCACGATCAGCGTGCTGGGCGTCGACCGGAAACCGGCCGCGGCCAGCAGCGTGATCCATGTGACAGCGGCCACGACCCACGCGTAATGGAGACGCTTCACCAAAGTCGGGAACGCCGGCCGCGGCCGTGACTATTCCAACGAGCGCCCGGCGAGGCCACCGCGATAATGCGTCCGTGAAGGGGTCTTCGCTTGCCGGCAAGCTCCTCGTCCAGCCGGGCCATCGGCTGCTCCTGATCAACGCGCCGGCAGGCTATGTGGACCGCATGCAGCCGCTGCCCGATGGCGCTTCGGCCTCCGAACGGGGGACCGGCCCGTACGACATGGTCCAACTCTTCGCGAAGGACCGCGCCGAGCTCCAGACTCACTTCGGCGCGGCGCTGCAGGCGGTCAAGCCCGGCGGCGTCCTCTGGGTGTCCTATCCGAACCCTGCGGGTGCTCCCGGCTCGGACCTCCAGCGCGATCATGGGTGGGGCGTGCTGCACGCCGCGGGGCTGGTCGCGACGACGCAGGTGAAGGTTGACGAACGGTGGATGGCCCTCCGCTTTCGGCCCACCGCGGAAGCGATTGGCGGAGGGCATGTCGATGCCGCGATCCCGCCGGCTGACCTGCTGCCGGTCGGACGCAGGGCGACTCCGGCCTATCGCCTAGTCCGCGTCGTCGCAGTGCCGGCCCTGCGCCTGGCCTTCAGATTTCGGGTCAGCGGCCGGGACCGCATCCCGCGCACCGGCACGTACGTCGTGATCGGCAACCACCTCGGCTGGCTCGACGCGCTGACCTTCCTGATCGTCTTTCCCATCGAGCCGCGTCTGCATTTCCTGGCCGACCCGACCGGGATGATGCGGCGCCGCCTGGAATGGGCGCTGATCCGGGCGACGGGCGGCATCGTGCCTGTCGACAGGGCTGTTCGCAACGACCCCCGGCTCTTTCGCCACGTGTTCCGCTGCCTGGAGCTGGGCGGCGCCATAGCCCTGTTTCCCGAGGGCGACATGGGCCCCACAGAGGGCGAGCTCCAGCCTTTCAAGAAGGGATTCGCGCACTTCGCCGTCGAAGCCGGAGTCCCTGTCGTGCCGGTCGGACTGTCCGGGCCGAAGGACGTGTGGCTCGGGAAGAGGATCGAGGTCAACATCGGAGAGCCGATCTCGCCGGTGGGCAAGACGGTGGACGAGGTGCACCGATTGGGCGCAGAGGCGGTCGGCCGGCTGCTGCCGCCTTACCGGGAGCCGTCCGGCCCGAAGCCGTTGAGACGCTGGCTGACCGGCCTCTTCTGACGCACCCGCCGCCCGCTATTCGGCTGTTTGGGATTCCCTAGCGGGGTCGCCATCCGCCAGGACGTCGCAGGCCCAATCAGCCCGCTTCCAATCAGGAACCGGCGGCCGACCCATCTTCTTGGGCACGAACCTGGAGCGTTCGACCAGCTGGTAGTGATGAATGTATCGCGGGCAGTTGGGGAACACCTCACGGACCGCCACGCGGACGATGAACTGGGCGTACGGGTAAGCGGCCATCAGCTGGTCGTCCTCTTCTATGCGCGCCGTGCCGTTGACCCGAATGCGGTTGCGCCGTTCGAAATCGATGAACAGCATCCCGATCTCGCCAGTGGCGAGCGCGTTGCCCATCGACAGGTACATCCCGTTGCCGTCGTAGTTCGGGAAGGCGAGCGTCCGCTCATCGATGACACGCACGAAACCCGGGTCGCCGCCCTTGTACGAGCAGTTGGGCCGGCCGGCCGGATCCACCGTCGCCAGGAAGAACATGTCTCGCTCGCTGATGAACGCGGCGTCGCCGACGTCGATGAAGTCGTGGACGATGCGCTCCTCGATCCGGTCGGCGAGCCGGCGCGTGTCGAAACGGTCCTGCAGCGTGCGCTGCGCGTCATGGAAAAGCTGCGTCATGGCCAAAGTCTAGGGAAGGGAATGCTCACAATTGCGGAGCTCGTTTCATTCGCTGGAGGGAAGTCGATGAGCGCCGTCTACGACCGAGCGTTTCTGCTCAGCCCGCAGAAGCGGGACCAGCTGATGGATCTGTGGGAAGTCCAGAGGTACGGTCGGGACAGCTTTGGCGATCCCGACTACGTCTGCATCTATGGCATGAAGCCGGAAGAGTGGTACGGCCGCGGGATCCGCTTGCTGGCCCGAACGACTGTGGAGGCCGTTCGCGATTCGCTTGGTGACCTGATCGGACAGGACGTCGACGATGCCGCGCGAACCGCCCCACCGGCAAGTGGATATGTCGTGATCGACCCTTTCGCCGGATCGTGCAACTCCCTCTACTGGCTGCTGCGCCACAGAAAGGATTCGACCGGATTGGGTTTTGAGATCGATTCAACGATTTTCGAGCTGACCAGGCGCAACCTCTCACATCTGGTAACGACGATCGAGCTCGTGTGCGGTGACTACAGGTCCCTGCTCCCCGATTACCGGTTCCCCGCCGATCGGCTCCTGATCGTGTTTGTCGCTCCGCCGTGGGGTGAAGCGCTCAGCCCGACAGCGGGGCTCGACCTTCTGCGAACCAGGCCGCCGGTCGGCGAAGTCGTCGACTTCTTCGAGAGCATGTACCGTGCGAACCCGGTGCTCTACGTGACCCAGGTCCACCAAAACATCGTTCCCGAATCATTGGCGGACTACGTGAGACGCTTCGACTGGTCGGAGCTGAAGATCTACGACATCAACGCCGAAGGCATGAAGCATGGCGTGCTCCTGGGCTCCAAACGGTGGGCGCCGGCGGGATGATCGAACCGAGCGGCAGCCGCTGGCGCGCACCTGATTGGGCCGTGTGGATCGTCGCGCTCCTCGGTCCCCCCACGCTCACGGCCATTCTCGTGACATTGAGCGCGAAGGAACAGCGCGACTACGTATTCCTGTATCTCGGGCTTGTCGCGGCTCTGGCGGTGCTGCGCGGACTCTGGCCGGCTCTGACCTCGGCTGCGATCAGCTTCC
>JBGOTG010000003.1:0-38151 GCA_041476405.1 Candidatus Dormibacteraceae bacterium
AGTCGAGCCGTAGACGACTCGCGCAAAGACGGGGATGAACGAAACCCCGATCGCGATCATCACGTTGACCAGGCCGGCGCCGATGATCGTCACCACGATCAGCACGAGCAGCAGGCCCGGGAACGCGAGCATGACGTCCATCGTTCGCATGATCACCGCGCTGATCCATCGCGTCGAATAGCCCGCCAGCAGTCCCAGCGGCACGCCGATGACGGTCGATATGGAGATCCCCACGACCGGCGCCAGCAGGATGATCCGCGCGCCCCAGATCACGCGGCTGAGCATGTCCCTACCGAACTGATCGGTGCCGAACGGGTGGCGGAAGCTCGGCGCGGCGAGCGTGTCGCTGGTGGTGTGGACCGGGTCATAGGGGGCGATCGTCGGCGCCAGCAGCGCGACGACGCAGACGAACAGGATGAAGAGCACGGCGGCGGCTCCCACTCGATCGCCGCTGGTCAGCGCCCTCGCGATCCGGGCCGCATCGGCGAGCGGCTTGAAGGGTGGCCCGGCGCGGACCGCGGGCGCGGCGCTGCTCACCGCGAGCCGGTCCAGGAGAGCCGGATGCGAGGGTCGAGGACACCGTACGCGACGTCGACCAGGAGGTTGATCACGAGGTAGATCACCGCTATGAAAAGCACGACGCTTTGCACCGCGGGAATGTCTTTGGCCTGGATGGCCTGCACGAGGTAGCTGCCGATGCCCGGCCGGCCGAAAATGACCTCGACGACGACAGCCCCGCTGAGCACGTTGCCGAACTGGAGGCCGAGAATCGTCACCACCGGGATGAGCGCGTTCTTCAGCGCGTGCCGGTACAGCATCATGCTTTCCGACAGGCCTTTCGCCTTGGCGACCTGCATGTACGGCTGGCGGTAGATCTCGACCAGGTTGTTCCGCAACAGCCTCGCGATGATGGCCGACAAGCCCCACCCCAGCGAGACAGCCGGCAGCACGATCGCCTGCGGTTCGCCTTCACCGAGCGAGGGGAGAACGCGCAGGTTGACTGCGAATACCAGCACCAGGATGAGCGCGAACCAGAAGTACGGGACCGCGACGCCCAGGATCGAGAATCCCCCCGCCAATCGATCGGTCCAGCTCCCGGGATGCAAGCCGCCGACGATCCCGACGGGCACCCCGATGGCCACTGCCACCAGCATCGCGGCGAGGGTCAGCTGCAGCGTGTCGGGAAAGCGCGCGGCGATCTCCTCGGCGATCGGCCGCCCGGTGATGAAGGACGTGCCCAGGTCGCCGTGCACGAGCCTTCCGACGTACCCCAGGTACTGAACAGGCAGTGGCTGGTCGAGGCCGAGCTGCACTCGGAGCTGCACCAGCTGCTCCGGGGTGGGCCGCGACCCGAACAGCAGGATCTGGGCCGGGTCGCCCGGGATCAGGTGCAGGATCAGGAAGACCAGCACCGTGACCCCGAACAACACCGGCGCCGCGATGGCGACGCGCCGGGCCAGGAGACGAACCACGTGGGTCCCTTACATGCTCGCTGCGTGGAAGAGCGGGAACGCGTTCACTGTGAACGCCATTCCCTTCAACGCGGATGTGCCGACGAAGAGGCCGCTCGAGTTGTAGATCGGGATGATGACCGCCGCCTGCATGATCGTCTGCCCGACCTGTTTGTACAGGGCGGTGCGCTGCGCGTTGTCTGCCGTGGCGTTGGCCTTGTCGATCAGCGCGGTCAGGTCCGGGTTGTCGTAGTGCTCCCAGTTGAACCCGTGCGCGATCTGGTCGCCGCCGAACAGCGCGCGCGTGAAATAGGGATCGACGTCGTAGTAGAAGAAGTCGGCGAGGTGATGGTCGCCGCGGTTGTAGGCGTCAGCGACCGCGGGGAACGACTGGTCGCTGATGTCGACGGCGATACCGACGTCCTTGAACTGCGACTGCATCAGCTGCGAGATGCCATCGAAGCCGAATCCGGAGATGTTGATGAAGTTGAGCTTCATCTTCTGGCCGCCCTTCTGGCGCATGCCATCCGAGCCCGCAGTCCAACCGGCCTGGTCCAGGAGCTGGCCCGCCTTCGCCTTGTCGTACTTGTAGATCGACTGTGTGGCGGGGTCGTAGCCTGGCGTGATCGGCGTGTACACGCTGTCGGCGGCCGTATACAGACCGAAGAAAAGCGTCTTGATGATCGTGGCCTGGTCGGTCGCGAACTCGAGGGCCTGGCGCACCAACGGATCGTTGGTCGGCGCCTTCGTGGCGTTGATCATGATGTTCCACGGCATCCCTGTCGAGGCCACGTTGTAGACCGTGTACTTCGAGTCGCCCTTGATCGTCTGGATGTCCTGCGGATTGATATTCGGCGCCAGCTGAATCTCGCCAGTTTGAAGCGCGTTGAACCGGCTGCCGGGATCGGCGAGGATGCGAAAGATGATCGTCTTGATCTGCGGAGGGCCGGTGCGCAGCGGAGCCGGGCCCCAGTTGTAGTCGGGGTTGCGCTCGACCGTGACGTGCTGGCCGACGGTGTACTCCTTGAACTTGAATGGCCCGGTGCCGACCGGGTTGTGGCCGAAGTCCGCACCGAATTTCTGAACCGCCGTCGGCGAGACGATGGAGAACGTGGCGACCTCGTTCATGAAGGCGGCGTTGGGCGACTTGAAATTGACCTTGACGGTGAAGTCGTCGACCACCTGGGTGTCCGAGTAGGGACCTAGCGCCCCGGCGGCGGACTTGGACTTGGTGTTGGGGTCGACGATGTGGTCGAACGTGAACTTCACAGCAGCCGCGTTGAAGGGCGTGCCGTCGTGGAACTTGACGTCCTTGCGGAGATGGAACGTGTAGCTGGTCGCGTCCGGGGTCGCTTCCCAGCTCGAAGCCAGACCGGCATAGAACGGCGAGTCGCCATGGCCGGGCAGGTCCCAGATGAGGTGATCGAAGATGCAGCCACTGATCGCGCCGACCGTGATCAAGCCGCTCGCGGACGGGTCGAGGGTGTCCGGCTCCTGGAACACCGCCATCGTCAGCGTCGCATTCGTGTTGGTGGACGACGAGCTGCTCCCGCCGCATGCTTCGATGACCCACGCAAGCGCGCTGCCTCCCGCGGCCAGACCACCGACAGTGCCGGCCGCCTTTATGAAACGGCGCCGCGAAAGGCGAACGAGCTCCTGGTTGGCGGCCAGTGCCCTCAGCAACTCCGGAAGCGCACGTTCCTCGCTCAACTTGTCTCCCCCTCTTGAACTCGTTGGAGCGATACGCCCGTCAAGAAATGGAAATGGGCCATCGCAGCCAACCCCAACGTGCGGGCATCGTACGCGTGACTGTTGACCGGGTCAATATCGATGATGACGCGGGTCACGTCAGGCAGAGAGGCCGCTACGATGACCAAATCCTGTTCCGGCGCGTGCACGATTCATCGCGAGGTGAGCATGAGTACATTCACATCGTTCTCCACTGAACGGCCCTACAAGATCTGGTCGGGGGCGGTAGCTCGAGCGGTCCACGGCGAGCGCTTGACGATGGCGTTGATCGACCTTCAGCCCAACCTCGACATCCCGGAGCACCACCACCTTAACGAGCAGCTGGGGTTCGTGGTGCTGGGCAAGGTGACCATGGTGATCGGCGGCGAGGAGAAGGAGCTTGCCGCCGGAGAGGCCTACTCGATCAAGAGTGACGTGCCCCACTCGGCGCGAACCGGACATGAGGGCGCAACCGTCATCGACGTCTTCGCTCCCGTGCGCTCCGACTGGGAAAAGGCCGAGCGGCTCGAGCCGTCGCACGGACACTGGCCGCGTTGACACGACCGCCGGAGGTCTCCAGCGAGCGCCTGCTCGCCGATCTCCGGACGCTTGCCGCCATCGGCGGCCGGTCGGATGGCGGAGTGGACCGGGTCGCCGGGTCGCCCGCCGATCTCGAGGGTCGGCTCTGGCTTCGCCGCAGGATGGAGGAGGCCGGTCTGCAGGCTCGCGCGGATGACGTCAACAACGTCTTCGGGACTGCCCCGCGTGGGTCGGCTCCTTGGCTCCTCGTCGGATCGCACACGGACACCGTGCCGGCCGGCGGCCGCCTGGACGGCGCATACGGAGTCGTCGCCGCGCTCGAGGTATTGCGGACGCTTGACCATGCGAACCATCCCGCAGCTTCGCAGCTGGAGGTGGTGAGCTTCCACGATGAAGAAGGCGCAAGCGGTGGCGGGGGCCTGACCGGCAGCCGGGCCTTGCTCAAGCGTCCCCACGTGCATGAGCTGTCGGGCTACCTGGAGATCCACATCGAGCAGGGGCCCGTGCTCGACGTGGCAGACGAGGAGATTGCCGTGGTCGAAGGGATCGTAGGCATACGGCGGTTTGACGTGACCATGGCGGGAGAGGCCAACCATGCTGGGACCACTCCCTACACGGCTCGCCACGACGCGGGCGGGGCGGCGGCCAAGGTGGCCTGGCAGCTGCGTGAGATCCTGCATGACACCGACCCGAACATGGTCGGCAACGTCGGCGTCATCTCATTCGAGCCCGGGAGCCCCAACGTGGTACCAGGCAAAGCCCGGCTCGTGGTCGAGATGCGCTCGATGTCGAATCAATCGCTGAATCGTGCCCAGGCCGCTCTGAACGCAGCCGCGCACGCTGCCGCCGGCGAGTTCGCGTGCGAATCATCCGTCCACGACGGCCTGGTCATCGAGCCCGTTGCCATGGACGCAGAGATCGTCGAGGCGCTGGTGCGCGTTTGCGATCGCTCCGGGAGACCCTGGAGGAAGATGGCCAGCGGCGCCGGGCACGATGCCGGCGCCATGGCGGCAGCGGTCCCTGCCGGCATGCTCTTCGTGCCGAGTCGCGGAGGGATCAGTCACTCACCGCTCGAGCACACTGATGATCGCTTGCTCGTCCAGGGCTGCGGGCTGTTGCTCGAGGCGATCGTCGAGCTGTGCCAGGCCGCGGCGACGACGTGATCGCGCACGTGTGGATCCCGGCGACCACGAGCATGGAGCACCGCTCCCTGCTACCGCACGGCGCTGTCGTGCACGACCTGCCCGCCGAAGGCCCTTTACCGCATCGGCTCGGCCCGGGCCAGATCGTGGTGGCGTCATTCAGTCCCGAGCGGTTGCTGGAGGTGATTCCACGCCTCGACGACCTGCGCCTCGTCCAAACGATGTCTGCGGGTGTGGATCGACTAGTCGGCAAGCTCCCCGCAGGTGTCGTGCTCTGCGACGGGTCGGGCATTCACGACGTGCCGGTCGCCGAGTGGGTGGTCATGACCGTGCTGGCCTCGCGCCACCACCTCCCCACTCATCTCAAGTTTCAGCAGACGGGCCATTGGCAACCGGGAGCGGGTGCCGGAGGCGACGACCTGGAGGACGCAACGATCCTCATCCTCGGCTATGGGTCGATCGGTCAAGCAGTCGAAGCCCGCCTGACTCCGTTCGGGGCGCGTTTTCTGCGGGTCGCCCTACATGAGCGTCCGGGTGTTTCGCTGGTGGCCGACCTGCCCACCCTGCTGCCACAAGCAGACGTCGTCGTGCTGCTCCTGCCCCTGACGAGCGCGACGCAAGGCCTGGTCGACGCCGCTTTCCTGTCTCGAATGGCGCCGGGCGCGCTGCTCGTCAATGCCTGTCGTGGATCCATCGTCGACGCCGAGGCCCTGCTCGCGGCGGCTCTCGACGGCCGGATCACCGCCGCCCTCGACGTCACGGACCCGGAGCCATTGCCCGATGGGCACCCCCTCTGGTCCGCCCGCGGCGTCCTCATCACTCCCCATATCGCCGGGTGGGTGACCAAACGGCTCGACCGCAGCTGGCGCCTGGTCGCAGACCAGGTGGACAGGTTTATGAGAGGCGCCCCGCTACGCAACGTGGTCAGGGACGACTACTGAAATTCCTGCCTTGTGCTCGCGCACAAATCCGACCCGGTGCGCTTGGCCAAGCTGCCATGGACAAGAAACTCCGCCTCGACAATGATCACCGAACGTGACGCATTCCTCGCTGCCTGGGGGGCGACGTGGCCGCGGGCCCGCCGAGGGCGCAGGGCTTCACACACAAGCACCGCGCGACAGTAAGGAGGCGCTTCCATGACGACCGAGCAGCCCGAGGATTCCGCGAAGAAGCCGTTCAACATGCAGCGAAGGGATTTCCTCAAGGCTTCAATGGCGATGGCGCTCGTGGGCGGGCCCACGCTGAGCACGTTCCTCGCCGCATGCGCAAGCAGCTCGAGCTCCGGCGGACGCGGCGGAACCCTGGTCTACGCGATGGAGATCTCCGACCTCCCGTCGCTGGACGCCCAGACGTCCCTCAGCCAGGGCAGCACGCTCGCCCAGGCCATTCAGCCGATGTTCGAAGGCCTGACCATGTACGACCGGCACCGAAGTGACGTCGTGCCGCCGGCGGTCGGAGTGCTGGCCGAGTCGTGGAACCTACTCGACGGTGGCAAGACGTGGGAGTGGAAGCTCCGCAAGGGAGTCACGTTCCACGATGGCACCCCCTGGAACGCCGATGCGGCGATCTGGAATTTCCAGCGCCTCTACGACCCCAAGTCGCCCCAGTACTTCCTGCTCGCCTATCAGCTCATGTCGATCTACATGCCGGGCCCGATCACCAGCATGACGAAGGTCGACGACCTCACGTTCCGGATGACGACGAACATTCCACGGCCCCTGAACGAGGAGCTCGAGGCGCTGTGGATGGTGAGCCCGACCGCCGTGCAGAAGCTCGGCAACGACGGCTTCGGCCTGGCCCCGGTGGGGACGGGTGGCATGAAGTTCAGCAAGCTGGTCGCGGGTCAGCAGTTCGAGATGGTGCCCTACGACAAGTACTGGGGCCCCGCCTACAAGCTCGACAAGGTCATCGTGCGGCCGATCGGCGATGCGACTGCCCGCGTGAACGCGCTGGTATCGGGCGAGATCGACATTGCAGTTGAGCTGCCGGCGGACGGCCTGGCGCCGCTAAAGAGCGCCGGCAAGACCGTCCTCACCAGCGTGCGCCCGCACACGTGGGAGTTCATCTTCAACACCAAGGAGGCGCCGTTCAACGACAAGCGCGTCCGCCAGGCGCTGAACTACGCGATCGACCGCGACTCGCTCGCCAACAACATCCTGAAGGGGACCGCGATCCCGATGACCCAGCTGGCGATTCCGAACAGCGACTGGTTCGACGACGGCCTGGCGCCGTACACGTACGATCCGGCGAAGGCCAAGCAGATGCTCGCCGACGCGGGCTACGCGAACGGGTTCAACACCGAATGGTGGACCGCAACGAACGGTTCAGGCGAGCTGCAGCCGGTGCCGATGGCCGAGTTCATCCAGAGCAACCTCAAGGCGGTCGGGGTGAACGTGAAGCTCAAGACATTCGAGTGGACCGCCTACCTCGGCGAGTTCTTCAAGGCTGCGCAGCCCGGCATCGGAGCCATGCAAATCTCATACGGCTGGTCCTGGACCTACTGGTGGGGTCTTCTCTTCTCTACCGAGTACCTCCCGCCGAAGGGTCCGTTGAACGCGGGCTACTATACGAACCCCGCGATCGATCCCCTTTACGACCAGGCACTCGGGGAGAGCGACACCGCCAAGCGTTCCGCACTCGTGAAGCAGATTCAGCGCATTGTTTGGGACGACGCGCCGTACCTGTTTTGCGTCCACGGGCTGAACGTCCGCGGTCTGAACCCGAAGGTCCAGGGCTTCATCAACTCCAAGGAATGGCAATTCCAATTCCAGACGATCTACAAGACCTAGACTAACCACACTCGGGTGCTGTCATACGCCGCACGCCGCGTGGTTCTGTTGGTGCCAGTCCTGCTCGGGGCGACGGTGGTGGTATTCGTGCTCATCCACCTCATCCCGGGCGACCCCGCGGGCGCCCTGCTCGGGCCGACGTCGAGCGATGCCGCGCGTGCGGCCCTGCGCGCCAACCTTGGGCTCGACCAGCCGCTGCCGGTCCAATACGGGAAGTGGCTCTGGCAGGTGGTCCATCTCGACCTGGGCACGTCGATCGCGCGCCGGCAACCGGTGGCTTCGATCGTCTGGGAAGCCTTCCAGCACACGCTGGTGCTCGCCGCAATGGCCGCCGTGCTCGCCAACGTCGTCGGGCTGTTCCTCGGCATCATCGCGGCGACGCGCCAGTTCGGGATCGCAGACCGCAGCGCCATGGGCGTCGCGGCGCTCGGGACGGCGGTGCCCAGCTACTGGCTCGGGCTCATCCTGGTCGTCCTCCTCGCGCTCAAGGTCCAGCTCTTCCCAACCGGAGGCATGACGAGCGCGATCGACGGCGGCAGCCCGGGGGACATCCTGTGGCACCTGGTGCTGCCGGCGGTCGCAGCCGGCGCGGCCCCGGCGGGCATCGTGGCGCGAACCGTCAGGGCGAGCGTGCTGGAGGTGCTTCGACTTGATTTCGTCCAGGCTCTGCGAGCGCGCGGCCTGAGCGAGTCCACCATCCTGTTCCACCACATTCTCCCCAACGCCCTGCCGGCGATCCTCACCGTCATGGGACTGCAGGCGGGCTACCTGCTCGGCGGCGTGGCTTTCGTCGAGGTCGTCTTCAGCTGGCCGGGCATCGGCAACCTGCTGTTCCTGAGCATCGGCCAGCGCGACTATCCGGTGATCCTCGGTGTGATGCTCTTCGTCTCGTTCGTGTTCGTGCTCCTGAACCTGGCGGTCGACCTGATGCACGCCGCCCTGGACCCACGCGTCCGCACGTCGGTGACAGGGTGAGGGTGAGCCGGAGGCCCCGGCGATGATCAGCGCTGCAGGCCCGACGGCAGCGGAGCTGCGCGGCCCCGCAGGAGAGGCGGGCCTTGCGGCGCCCGGGACGCTCCGCGCGCTGTGGACGCGCTTCCAGCACGATCGTCTGGCCACCGCAGCCCTTGCCCTGCTCGGCCTGATCGTGCTCATCTGCATCGCCGCTCCGCTCACTTCGCCGCACGATCCGCTCGCCACCGAGGCCGTCAACCGCCTGGCTCCTCCAGGTTCGCCGGGGCACCTGCTGGGCACCGACGGCGAGGGGCGCGACATGCTCAGCCGCCTGATCTGGGGTGGCAGGACCTCTCTGGTCACAGGCGTTGCACCGGTCCTGATCGGGCTCCTGGTCGGCGGGCTGCTCGGCCTGGTGGCCGGCTACTACGGCGGCCTGACCAGGACGGTCATCCTGCGCGCCGTCGACGTGCTGTTCGCCTTCCCGGCGGTGTTGCTGGCGATCGGCATCGCGGTCACGCTCGGACCGGGCACGAGCCACGTCATCATCGCCCTGGCGGTCGTGCTCGTGCCAAGCGTCGCGAGGGTGACCGAAAGCGCGACCATCTCCGCCTGCAGCCAGGAATACATCGAGGCGGCCAAGGCCAGCGGGGTTCACGACGCGTCGATCGTCCTGTATCAGCTGGTCAGCAACGTCGCCTCCGCGCCGCTCGCCTACTGCTTCAGCATCATCGGCCCGGTGATCGTGTTCGCCGCCGGGCTTAACTTCCTGGGCCTCGGGATCCAGCCTCCTGACCCAGAGTGGGGGTCGATGCTGTACGGGCTGCAGTCAAGCTTGCTGGTCGCGCCCTTGACCTCCATCGTGCCGGGCATCCCAATCGCCTTGGCCGCCCTCCTGCTGGACGTGATCGGCAATGCCGTCCGTGACGTGCTGGACCCGCGACTCGCATGAGCGCGACGCTGCTGTCGGTCGAGAACCTGAGGACGCAGATCAAGGGCGAGAGGCATACGACGACCGTGGTCGACGGGGTCTCGTTCGAGCTCGGAACCCAGCAGGTGCTCGCCCTCATCGGAGAGTCCGGCTCGGGCAAGACGATGACGGCGCTTTCCATCCTCAGGCTTGTCACGCCGCCGGTCGCGATCAACGGCGGCCGCGTCTGGTACCAGGGCAAGGACCTTCTCCGCCTTCCGGCCGACGAGATGCGTATGTTGCGCGGCCGCCAGATCGCGATGGTGTTCCAGAACCCGCGCGACCGGTTCGACCCGCTGCGCACCATCGGCGAGCAGCTCATCGAGGTGCTCCGGCACCACGGTGTCGCGCAGAACCGCGAAGAGGCTTCTCGCCGCGCGCTCGCGCTGTTGCGTGAGGTCCAGCTGGTGAACGTCGAGAGGGTCATGAAGATGTATCCGAACGAGGTCAGCGGCGGAATGCTGCAGCGCGCGATGATCGCGATCGCCATCGCTCCATCGCCGAATCTGCTGATCGCCGACGAGCCCACGTCGGCGCTCGACGTCACCATCCAGTCTGAGATCCTGGACCTGCTGAAGGACATCGAATCGACCCGCAGCATGAGCATCCTGTTCATCACGCACGACATCAGCGTGGCAAGGCAGGTGGCTGACACCGTCGCGGTCATGTACGCGGGTCAGATCGTCGAGTACGGCCCTGCTCCGCGAGTGCTGGCCGAGCCGCAGCACCCTTACACCAGGGCGCTGCTCGCGTCGGTGCCGACACCGAATGCCGACGTGCTGCATCCCATCCCCGGCCTGCCGGCCGACGTCGCGAATCCCCCACCCGGCTGCCGGTTCGCGCCCCGCTGCCCGAGCGCCACGGTCCACGGCCGCGCGAGCGAGCCACCGCCATGGGTGCAGACCGGCACGTCCGGCGTGCGCTGCTGGCTCTACGCCGAGGGCGCGCAGTAGATGCCGGCCCTGGTCACCGCCCGCGACCTCGTCAAGCGATTCCCCGCCCGCGGCGGGCGGCGCGGCGAGTCCGTGGTCGCTGTCGCGGGCGTGGGGGTCGACCTCGAGTTGGGCGAAACGCTCGGCCTGGTCGGCGAGTCGGGGTCTGGAAAATCCACCGTTGGCCGCCTGCTGCTCAGGCTCCTGCGGCCCGACAGCGGCTCCATCACGTTCGACGGGCAGCAACTCGAACACCTTGGTGACGGAGCCCTTCGCAAGCTGCGACCCCGGATGCAGATCATCTTCCAGAACCCTTACTCGGCCCTCAACCCGCGGATGGTGGTGGAGGAGATCGTAGCTTTCAACCTCCGGCCCGCCAGGCTCAGCGCGAAGCAACGCAAGGAGAGGGTGCTCGCGACCTTTGGCCTTGTCGGCCTCGGGCGCGAGATCCTAAAGCGCTACCCGCACCAGCTCAGCGGCGGGCAGGCCCAGCGCGTCGGCATCGCGCGCGCGCTGGTCTCCAGCCCCGACTTCATCGTTGCCGACGAGATCGTGTCCGCGCTCGACGTGTCGGTACAGGCGGAGATACTGAGCTTGCTGCTCGACCTGCGCAAACGACTCCGGCTGACCACACTCTTCATTTCGCACAACCTGAACGTGGTCCGTTATGTCAGCGATCGATCCGCGGTCATGTACAAGGGCCGGATCGTCGAGATGGGCTCGACGAAGCTCCTCTATGACTCTCCGCGACATCCGTACACGCGACTGCTGATCGCCTCCGTGCCCGGGGCGGATCAGGTGACATCGGTGGCGGCGCGGGAGCGCGAGCGCCGCGAGCTCATGCACGAGCTGAGCGCATACCCGGAAGGATCACCGCTGGTCGAGGTGTTGCCTGGACATTGGGTCGAGGACCCGAAGGCGCCGGCTGAGCCTGGCGGCACCCGGGAACCCGGAATGGCGGATGGGCATTGAGTTCGGAAGAGACGCAGATGGACACCACAAGGAGGTAGGAATGCAGCAGGAGATCACCGCGGACACAGTGCGGCAGCTGGCCCGGATCGTGGGCATCACGGTGCCTGAGGAGGACGTGGACTCAGTCGCCGCCGCTCTTCGCAGCTACCGGTCGGCCTTTGAAGCCGTCGAGGCCCTCGACCTGACCGAGGTCGACCCGGTCGTGGTCACAGACCCGAGGTGGACGAGATGAGCCAAGAGCTGGTCGACAAGACTATCCGTGAGGCGGGTGATCTTCTGGCGCGCCGGGAGGTCTCTTCGCGCGAGCTGACCGAGGCCACCCTTGCCCGGATCGCACAGACCGAGCCCACCGTCCATGCATACGTGACGGTGATGACCGAATCGGCCCTCGCGGCGGCCGACCGCGCCGACAAGGAGCTCGCCACCAGAGGACACTGGCGGGGCCCGCTGCATGGGATACCGGTGGCTGTGAAGGACATCTGCTACACCACGGACGCCCCCACAGAGGGCGGCTCGCGAGTCCTCAAGGGATTCGTTCCCGACCACGACGCCACGGTGGTGAGCCGGCTGCGCGAAGGTGGCGCGGTCATCGTCGGCAAGGCGCACACGCACGAGTTCGCATACGGTCAGAACATCCCTCCGACGCGCAACGCGTGGAATCCCGAGTATTCGCCGGGAGGCTCGAGTGCAGGCTCGGGCGCTGCAGTGGCAGCGCGCTCGGCGTTCGGCGCCATCGGCACTGACGGCGGCGGCTCGATTCGATTCCCGGCGGCGCTCGAAGGCATCGTGGGCTTGAAGCCCACCTGCGGCCGCGTCAGCCGCTACGGAGTCATCCCGATGAGCGCCACGCTCGACCACGTCGGGCCGCTCACGAGGACAGCCGAGGACGCCGCGCTGATGATGAACGTCATCGCCGGCTACGACCCGCTCGACGTGCAGAGCATCGACGAGCCGGTGCCCGACTACACCGAGGGGCTGGATTCAAGTCTGCAAGGCCTGCGTCTCGGGGTCGAGCGCGACTACTTCTTTTATAAGGATGTGGGCCCGGAATACAGGCGCACCGTCGAAGCGGCGATGCGAGAGCTCGAGAAGCTTGGCGTGACACTCGTGGACGTCAAGATTCCGGAGCTCGACCTGTGCGCGGGCATCTTCCTCAACATCATCGCCACCGACACCAGCGCATACCACCGGCGCTGGCTGCGCGAGAAGCCGAACGATTACGCGCCCGGCACGAGGATCATGCTCGAGTTCGGTGAGCTCCTCTTCGGCACCGACTACCTCATTGCCCAGCGCGCGCGCGAGGTGCTGCGGAGCGCGGTCAAGGACGCCTTCCAACGTCACCGGCTGGACGCTCTCGTCGCCCCCAGCAACATCGTCACCGCGGTGCCCATGTCCCGTTACTCCAGCAGCCTGTTTGCCGGAAGCCCCGAGGATTCGACCGGGGCGCTCCACCAGCTGAGCATTGCGAACGTCATCGGTGTGCCGTCGATCAACGTTCCGTGCGGCTTTTCGTCAGAAGGGCTGCCGATCGGCTTCGTTCTGTACGGCCGTCCGTTCGACGAGTCGCTGATGCTCCGCATCGGCCACGTGTACGGGGCGGGGACACCGTGGGTCGGCCGCGCTCCCAAGATCAAGGCGGTCGCGGTGAGCTGACTCGAGCGGATTCAGGGCCGGGCGCGATCGAGCCCGGCCCTAAGCCTCGGCAAGCTCGAGGATCCGGGTCGCGAGCTCGAGTGTGAGGCGCTCCTCGAACCGTTTGAGGTCCAACCCGGTGAGCGCCTGCAGGCGCTCGAGGCGGTATTGAACGGTGTGCGGGTGCACGCCCAGGGCTCGCGCGGTGTCCTTCGGGCTCGAGTCGTTCGCGAGATAGGTCCGGTAGGTCTCCAGGAGCGTCGCACCGTGAATCGCCTCATAGTCCCTGACCGGTCCGAGCGTCTTGGTGCACAGCTCGACCACGTCGGCTTCTGAGGCGCTGCGCAAGAGCAGGCGGTACGCGCGCAGGTGGTGGATCGCAGAGACTTTCGGCGCCAAACCCAGCTGCCGGCGAGCCACCAGCGACAGCCGGCCCTCATGGAACGAGGCTGAGAGCAATCCCAGCTCCTCGACCGGCTCGCACACCGCGAATGCCACCTCGAGGTCGGGGTCGATCTCGCGAAGGCGGTTGGCAAGGGCATCGATCGACTTGACGACCGATTCCATCTCGCGCGCGTCCGCCAGCGAGACGAGCACCGCCAGGAATTGGCGATGGACCGTGACGACGGCCCGAGGCTCGAATTGGTGGACCAGCGCTTGAAGGCGCTGGAACGCCGCGTCGCCAGGTTGCGTGCTCACGTCAATGCGGTCGGCGCCGCGCACCTTCCCGACGACCAGGCAAAGCGGTGGGCGCAGCTTTTGCAGCCCAGCTGCCGCGGCCGGCGAACCTCCATCCAGCAGCTGCTCCAGCAACCGGCCCCGGCTGCGAAGCTCCGATTCGTTCTGGGCGCGCTCGCGAAGGTGCCTCATCGCAATCAGCAGGCAGGCAGAGTCGATCGCCGTTTCGTCGACCGAGTCGGGAACTCGGTCGGGTAGCTCGACGTAGAGGAACCCGTCGACCTCGGGTCCTGAGGTGACGGGCGCGATCAACAGGCTCCAACCATGCCGAACCGAGCTCTGGCGGATCGAGCGCGAGCGCATCGCCAGCCGCAGCTCGTCCAGCACCATTGCCCTTTTCGGGGCGTCAAGCTCGTGAACGGCCCTTCTGGGGACCCGCGGTTCGGAGGCCAGCACCTGATAGAAAGGATCGAGGACCCATACCTGGCCACGGCATATCTCCGCCAGCCGGCTCGCCACCGATTGGAGGGTGAAGTCGCTGCGGGCGAGCTCGCCGAGGAGGTTGCGCACGGTGAGCTGACGCTGGAGCTTGTCCCTCTGCAGCACGAGCTCCTGATTGACCGCCTCCAGCTTGTTGTAGGCCTCCTTCTCGGCCTCGAACAGGCGAGCGTTCGCCATCGCGAGCGCGGCGGTCTGGGCCAACGAGTCGAGGAGACGGAGGTCGAACGGATTGAAGATTCCGGGGCGCAGGAGATTGTGAGCGACGAGCACGCCGATGGGCTTGTCCTTGTAGAGCATCGGCGCAGTCATGGCGCTCTTAGGAGGGGTCATACCGCCGCTGGCCGCGGCGTATCTGCGTAGGTTCTCGTCTCCTCCATCCATCATGTGCTCGACGACCGCCTCACCATCCGGGTAAAGGTGTGCGGACTGGTTCTCGAACGCCCTCCCTGTGATGCCGCGGCCAGGGCGCACGGCCACGTCGAACATCTCGGGACCGAGGCCCACGGTGTCGTATACGACGAGCCGATCCGCCTGCGGCTCGTAGATGTACAGGGTGCCCGAGTCGGCAGCCGGTATGACCTGCAGAACCGCCTGCAGGATCTGGCGGATGATGCTCCTGAGGTCCAGCTTGGAGTTAAGCGAGCGGCTCACCTCGATCAGCATCGAGAGCCGCTCCGCCTCCGACGCGGCCGCCCGCCGGGCTTCGACAACCCGGCCTGGCTGAGAGCTCGCGACGAGGGACCTGTCCCTCATCGATCAGGCAGGCGCGGCTGTGCCCGTGACCCCATCCGTGGACTGTAGCTCACGGATGAGCCCAGCGATCAGCGCCGCCCGGATTGGGAGGCTGGCGACCTCCACGTGCTCATTCACGGCATGCGCGCCATCCCCGACCGCACCGAGGCCGTCGACCACCGGTATACCGAGCGGGGTCACGAAGTTGGCGTCACTGGCCCCGCCGACTGAAGTTTCTCCAAGCTCAAAGCCGAGGCCCCTCGCGACGCCCCTGGCCAGCTCGTACAGGGCCGCGACGCCGGCTGTCCTTTCCATCGGCGGGCGATTGATCCCGCCGGCGACCCTGACGCGCGCCTTGGGGTTGTGCGGCTGCAGGCCGAGGATCGTCTCCTCGAGGCGCTGCGCCTCGGCAAGGTTGGTGACACGAAGGTCGACCTCCGCGGTCGCCGCGGCGGCCACGACGTTGGGCCGCGTCCCGCCATTGACGACGCCCACATTCACGGTCGTGCCGGTGGTCGGGTCGTTGAGGCCGTGGAGGTACAGGATCAGTCTTGCCATCTCCTCGATCGCGCTCACGCCCAGCTCCGGATTGGACCCGGCGTGGGCGGCCAGGCCTTCGACCTCGACCCGGAAGATGCCAATGCCCTTGCGAGCCGTCTTCAGCGCCCCTCCGGCGGCAGGTTCCAGGACGAGGACGGCGCGGGCACGTCCGGCCTCGTGCTCTATTAGAGGACGCGAGGAGAGGCTGCCCCGCTCCTCGTCCGACGTGAAGAGGAAAACAACAGGGACCCGCAGGAGCCTGGCTTCCTGGAGGGCGGCGAGGGCGTGGATGCCCAGCACCAGGCCGGCCTTCATGTCGAGGGTGCCCGGCCCGTAGGCGAACGGGCCGTCGATCTTGAAGGGCATGCCGGCCAGCGTGCCCACCGGCCACACCGTGTCGAAGTGCCCGAGCAGGACGATCGGGCGCTCCCTTGTCTGCGGCCCGATCTCCACCCGGAGGTGGTTGCCGAACCTCGGCTGCTTCAGCGTCTCGACGCGGGCGTCCAACTCGCTGCGGACGAAGCCGGCCAGGTATTCGCCGAAGCGGTCCGTTCTCGCTTTGTCGTCGGACGGGGATTCGAGCTCGACGAACGCCTTCAGGTCTTCGAGGATGCTCTCGCCGCTCGCCAAGAGCCTTGCGAGCGGATCCGCCGCGGGCATCAGGCCTCCAGTTTGGCGAACAAGGCCTCGAGCTCATCGACGTTCTCCCAGCCCATCGCCCGCCTGCCGTCCTCGATGTCGTGGATCATGCTCACGACCTTGTGCGTCAGCGGCATCGGCAGACCATGCCGTGCGCCGGCGGCTGCCGCGGCGCCCAGGTGATAGTCGACCTCGGTCTTTCGCTTGCGTATGGCTAGGTCGCGCCAGACTCCAGTCTTCTGCTTCTCGCTCTTGCGCATCAAGCTGGTCACAGAGTCCAGCGAGCGGTTGATCGCCTCCCAGTCATGCTTCTCCGGGGGGTAATAAAGGTATGGCTCGACGCCGTCGAAGGCTTCCAGGTGGATCCCTTCGGCTTCCGCGGCCTGGTACACCTCGCAGGCAAGCTCGACCATGAGCACCCGGTGGCGGTCCACCACGTCGGCCATTGGGACATCGACCATCGCGGTCGTATAGAGCATGTTCGCGTAGCCGAGCTTGGCCCACAGGTAGCCGAAGATGTTGGCCGTCGAGCGAACCGTGCCCCAGTGGCCGAAGCGCCTGACCATCTCCTCGACACGGGCGCTCTTTCGACCGTCGATCTCGCCGACGTAGAAAGCGCCGGGGCCGCCGTAGTGGATGATTCCGGGCTCCAGATAGTCGGCGTTGTAGTTGATGAAGGCGCCGATCGTGCGATCGGCACCGATGATGCCGGCAATCACCGGCTCGCACAGGCCGTTCTGGAGAGAGACGACGGTCGAGCCCGCGACGAGCATGGGTTTGAGCGCCCGGACCGCTGCCTCGGTGTCCTGCGCCTTCACCGCGAGGAGCACCACGTCCAGCGGTCCATTCAGCCCGCGGAGCGTCACAGCGGTGACGGGGACGGTGAAGGTCCCGTTGAACGCCTTGATGGTGAGCCCCCGGGATCTCATCGCCTCGACGTGGTCTTCTGCACGGTCGGCGAACTGGACCGCCTCGCCGCCCCTGAGCATGTACGCGCCCAGCGTGCCTCCGATGGCCCCAGCACCGACGACTGTGAATTTCATTCCACAGGCCGGCTGACCGGGAGCGCGTTGGTCCCGGTCGAGTATCCGCCGTCGACACGAAGGCTGGTGCCGGTGATGTACGAGGCAGCGTCGCTGCACAGGAAGAGCACGGCCTCCGCGATGTCCTCGGGCTTCCCTCCGACACCCCACGGGATCGTCTTGACGATCGCGTCGACGTACTCACGCGAGATCTGGTTCACGCCGCTGGACACGTCGAAGAACCCGGGCGACACCGCGTTCACGTGGATGTGATGCGGGGCCATCTCCAGCGCAAAGGCCCGCGTCAGCATCTCCAGAGCGGCCTTCGACGTGCAGTAATGCGCAGCCCCGGGGCGCGCTCGCAGGGCTGCCCCCGAGGTGATGTTCACGATGTGCCCTTGCACGCCCTCCTCGATCCAGCGCGAGACCACGAGGCGCGAGCAGAGAAACGGCCCTTTCAAGTTCGTGTCGATGACGCTGTCCCAGGCGTCGACGCTCATGTCGACGATCAGATCGCTGGGGTAGATGCCGGCGCAGTTGACAAGGACGTCGAGGCCGCCGAAAGCGTGCCAGGCCTCTGAGATCGCGGCCTCGACGGAGTCGGCCTCGCGGACGTCGACTGAAACCGCGAGCGAGCGGCCATGGCCGCCTAGCGAGGTGCGCGCGTCGGCGCCCTTGATGTCAGCGAGCGCGACGCTTGCGCCCTCGGCCAGGAACAGCTTGGCGACGCCGAGGCCAAGCCCGCCCGCAGCACCGGTGACAAACGCTTTGCGGCCGACTGCCCTCCCGCTCATCTCAGCCCTCCCAGTGCCTCGCGCGCCGCTTGCGTGCCCTGCCGGACGAGGTCCTCGAGCCGGTTGCGCGCCCTGACCAGGTCCACGGTCATGAATCGAGCCTCGTCGCTGTCAGGCTCGAGGGCCGCGAGAGCGCGGACCGGGTCGAGGAGGGGTAGCGGCGGCACTGCGGCGGCCGGGTCCTGTGCATACGGCCCGTATTCGCTGTTGAGCGCACCGACCAGCCCCCTTAAGAGGCCATTGATCCCACGATTGAAGCGGCCAGCCTTGACTGCGCTGACCGCGTCTGTCTGCCGTCCGCGCCACGTCTGGAGGTCCTGGGCGACGGCGTGAGCCTCCTTGGCAGTGGCGATCGTGGTCGAGAGGTCAAAGCGATGCCTCGCGACCTCGTCGAGCTCCACCAGCCGGCGAACCAGCTCGTCCGCCTCGGCGACCGCCGACAGGGGGAGCAGCGTGTCGCCGGCGAGCCGGCTCAGGGCGATCACGTAGATCTGTGCGTCGCGGAGCAGCAGGTCGGGATCGAGCTTATCCATGGTGTCCTCAACGGTGTGCCACCACCAGCCGAGGCCACCCGATTTGGGCGAGCCGACGCCTGCCGAGAAGGCGCGTGCGGTCGGATGGTCCGATGGAGGCTGCTCCGACAGCGACATCCAGAGCGACGGGATCCCCAACGCCACGAACGACTGATCCCCGGCCCTCCCGACGCGAGTGCCGGCGAACTCGGCCTGAGCCACCTTGGCGATGGCGGCTGCCCCGAGGGCCTTGGTCGACGGCATCGCAATCCCTTCGCTGAGCACCGAGGCGCCACGCCCGCCGATCGAGTCGACGTTGACGTGGGCCACGCAGTGGTCGCGCAGCTCGCGCCAATGGGTGTCTGCGTACCACGCTGATCCCGAATAGCGCCCATGCGAGTGGCCGGACCAAAACGCCACGCGAATACCCCGGCGTAGTTGATCCCGATGGCCGGCCAGGATTCGCGCCGCCTCGACCATCGTGGCGTTCGCGCCGCCGTTGTCCATGGCGCCGAGATGCCAGGAGTCGAGGTGTCCGCTGAGCAGGACGAAGTCGTCGCTGCCTCGCACTTTGAGATGGCCGAGCAGCAGGGGAGTCTTGCGCCAGGCGGTGTCGACCTCGCAGTGAACGCGAACCTTGACCGGGCCGGTGCGAAAGCGCTCCCGGAGCCGCTTCCCCACCTCGGTGGTGATCGAGACCACGACGCCCTTGGGATACATGCCTCTTTCAGCGGTTCCGGGACTGCCCCACACAGAGGACACGATCATCTCGTGGGTCAGGTCGCCGTTGATGTAGATCTGGGCGATGGCGCCGTTCGCCTCGACCCCCCGAACAAAGCCGGCCATAGCGAGACCGTCCAGGAGGACCACTTTGCCCCGTGCCGCCGTCGACGTCGCCTTGGCCGGCTCGCCTACATCGACCAGCTCCCCCTCGACCCCCGCCGGGCCGGAAGACGCGGAGAAGGAGTGGGTGATGCACGGATAGCGGTCGTCGCCGGCTACGAGCACCGCCGGTCCGGGTAGGCTGATGTATGCGTCGTGGAGGAGCAGCTCCGTCTCGAGACCGGCGTCGCGAAGGAGGCCCTCGACGTAGCCGGCGCTCCGTCGTTCTTCCTCACTACCCGAGAGGCGCACCTCCCGGGCGACCTGGCCGGTCACCTCGAGCAGCCGGTCGCGCGATACCTCGTCCGCGATGCTCCGGCTCCAGTCCACGTCTAGCACGGGTACTGGGATACAAGCATTGGACGCCCAATGTGTCTATGGCGCGCTAGCCAACCGACGAGGTGTTGATTTGGGCTGCCCGCCAAGCGGACAGGTCGACGGCTCGCCAGCCCGCACGGTTGCTGCACTTCTCCGTCAACTAATGCAGCACGAGCCACGATTCCGAATTCGGATTTGGCTCCCCTTAGTGGACGCTCTTCGAACTCTCCTGCTCTCGCCGACCAGTGAACTGGGCGAGATCGCCAACCACGCATGGTTCACCGGGCGCTTGGGCATATCGCCGGCGAAAGAGAGGTGACCACTCTTGCTGCAGGGCACTCATGGCCCTGCTCGCCACTGTCCCGAAGCGGGAGCCTGGGGCGATCGGATCATGCGGCGAGCTAATGATGTCCGAGGGCGAGTTCGACTGCTGGAGCACCGGTGTGCTTGAGGTCCTCGGCCTGGCGTAGCCGCCTCGCGATTACCTCGGCGACGAAGCTCGCGTCTTCACCGACTCCTCCGATCAGGCCGGATGCCAACCTGGTCTGGAACGGCAAGCCAACGAAGTAGAGCCCGGGTTCACCGTCTGCAACCCCGCCGCTGTGTCGAGGGAATCCGTCCGGCCCGGCCACCGGGAACTGGATCCATGAGTAGTCTCGCCCAAAACCGGTACACCACACGATCGTGTCCGCCTGAATCCGGCGCCCGCCTTCGCACACTGGGAGTCCGCTTTCGACTGCGATTACCCGCGGAGCGCGCTCGACCCCGGCAGCGATCGCATCGCGCATCTTGACGCGAATGAGGGGTGCCCCATGGGTGAGAACCAAGGGCTTCATCCGGCGCCCCATCGGGGTCCGTACCGAAGCGATGCGGTTGGCGTAGAACCAGAACAACTTTCCGTCGAATGCGTAAAAGATTGGCGGGATGCTGCCGGTTCCGTGGCCGGCCAGAACAGTGTGGTGACCAGTGCGTGCGGCCTCGATCGCGATCTCGACACCAGAAGTGCCAGCGCCGACCACGAGGACGTCGCCGGCCAGCTGCGACGGATTCCGGTACAGACCCGCATGCAGCTGGCTTACGGTGGACTGAATGTCGGCCGCGAACGCCGGGACCTTGGGCCGCTGATAGCCCGTTGCGATGACGACATGGCCTGCTTCCATCGTTCCGGCGGTGGTCTCCAATAGGTATGAGCCGTCCCTTCGCGCCAGCTTCAACGCCCGTACGCCGCTGCGCACCGGTAGGGCGGCGTCATGGCTGTACGTCTCGAGGTAATCCGCCATCTCGTCCTTCCCGGGGAAGCTGGCGGCAGGCGCCGGGAATGTCGACCCGGGCAGCCCGTCATATCGCGCAGGCGTGAAAAGACGAAGAGAATCCCAACGGTGTCGCCATTGGTCGCCGATCCGCTTCTCGGCCTCAAGCACCGCGAGGCCGACACCTCGACGGCCTAGTTCGTGCGCGGTAGCGAGGCCGGCCTGGCCCCCGCCAATGATCACCGCCTGCAACTTCTCAACGTCACCCATCTTCAGCCCCCATCTCAGCGTTAATGTAGTCACTGCAGTATTACTGCATTCAATGTGGTGATACTGTAGTCGGTGACATGACCGAAGTCAAGGCGCATCAGGTTCCACTTCGCCAGCGCCAGGCGCTCGAGACGCGTCGTGCGATCGCGCGCGCGGCGCGATCGCTATTCGCTGAGCGCGGCTACGCGGCTACCAGCATCGAGGTTGTAGCCCAGGAGGCCGGAGTGGCCGCGCGGACGGTGTACGCAATCTTTGGCACGAAGAAGGCAATCCTGGGCGCCATCTGCGAAGAATGGCTAACTGAGGCGGGCGTGATGGAAACAGTGGCCGAGGGCCTTGCGGTGCGCGACCTGCGCCTCCGCCTGACCCTCGTCGCGCACTCCAGCCGGCGCCAGTGGGAGTCAGAGCGTGGTGTGAGAGCCATGCTCGAAGGCGCAGCGGCGTCTGACGCGGATGTCGCGAGGATGATCGCTTCTTGGAAGAGCGATCGCGCGCGGTCGTTCCGCGCGATCGTGCTTGGCCTCGAAGGAGATCTCCGTAGTGGGATCGACGGTGACCGGGCCAGCGCAATCATCCGTGCTTTGACGGGCGCCGAGATTTATTCCGAGTTGGTCACAGGGGAAGGCTGGACGCCCGCCGAGTACGAACAGTGGCTTGCCGGTCTTCTTGGCGACGTGCTGCTTCCGCCTCCTTAGTCGCACGCTCGCTGATACGACATTAATACGCCGGGGGCAACAGTACCGAAACCGATCACGATTGGCTCCGGAGCAGGGATTCGAACCCTGAACCTTGCGGTTAACAGATCGAACCGCCACGTTCAGGAAAGGCGATTCGAATTCGCGGAGTGCCGTGAAGAACCAGGGGTTGGCGCCTTTCGCCAGGGTCGATGTACGAAACTTCGGGTTACAGCCCGATCGCGAGGCGCAGGCCGGCATCGACTTGCTCCATCTTCAAATCGTCCAGCGTGCCAAGCAGCTTGCTCAAATCGCCCTTGTCCAGCGTGACTACCTGACTCACGTTGATTACCGAATCCCGGTCCAAGCCGGCCGTGCCGGCTGCCAGGGCAACGTTCCCTGGTGCGGCCGCCAACTTCAGATTCGAGGTGACAGCGGCCACAGTCACCGTCTTGATACGCGACCTGTTAAAGGCATCTGCCGAAATCACCAGGACGGGCCTTTGCCATGCGGGCGCGGACCCTTTTCGAGGACCGAGGTCCGCCCACCAAACCTCGCATCGTGCTACCACTGCTCAGCAGTCGCCCTTCTCTGCGCGGCCGCCAGAGGGTGATCGAGCGCCGAGTCTTCTGCGGCGTATACAGCTTCAAGGGCCCTGGTCACGTCCAGATCCGGTTCGTGACGCAACAGGCGCTCCAGCGCCCTCGCGTAGAGCTCGCTGCGCGAGACGCCCATCTTTCGTGCGCGACGTTCGGCTTGCTGGAAGAGGGGTGTCGGGATCGAGACTGCAGTCTTCATTCAACGAGTATAACTCGGTTATACCCCTCTGTCGCCCCGACGGTCCTTCAGCTCTCCAATCGTGCGGGGTGTGTCGGCCGCCCGTCTCGCGCGGCGACGGAGCTACATGCAGACGACGGTGCCCGTGGCGACCGATCCGGCACAGGTCGACCCGAGGACGGTGATGAAGAACATGTCGCCGATGTTCAGCGTGTGGGACGTCGGCGGCTGGTTGTATCCGCTGCCGAACGCCGCGGTGATCTTCTTGCTCGAGTAGGTCCCCACGACGAGACCGATACAGTCGCCGGTGAGGCCAGCCTCCCAGGCGCCCCTTAGATCGAGCACATACATGGAGGCTCATGGTGTCCTGACTTCGGTGAAGCCCTGTTCTTGGATTCATGCCGCTGTCGTTGGCCGATTGCGAGCTTCGAACTCGGTACAGCCGCGGACCGACCAGCCCTTGCGCAGAACCGTTTCAAGCTCGGATATTGTCAACGGCGCGGAGGCGATGCACGGTGAGTGCGTAGTTGGAGTTGTCCGCGAACGGGTCTTGATCCCACGTCGACCAGCATTCGAGCGGTTCCAGGCCCGCGGCTTCGGCCCAAAGCGCAAACGCAGCGGGCGGGCAGCCCTCTGGCCGGATCGAGTGCCCATTGATGAGGAGACCGCCAGGCAGCAGATGGTGCACGAGGTTCTCGAGAGCCCGCCGCCGGAGCGCGGGAACCACGAAGTTGATTACGTTGCCAGCCATCAACACGATATCGAACGTGCGGCCAAGCTGAATATCGCTGATGTCTCCCTCGATCCAGGCCGCGGAGGGGCACCGAGCCCGGGCCGTCTCGAGCATTTCGGCGTCGAGGTCGATGCCGACCACATCTACACCCCGGCGGAACAATTCCCTACCCACGCGGCCCGTGCCGCAGCCCGCGTCCAGGACGCTGCCTGGCGAAAAACGGATGACGAAATTGGCCTCCCCATGGACGTCCTCGCCGGCGGCAGCTCGCAACTCGTATGAGCGCTCATACGAATCCCCCCGATTCAGGCCAGGTTCCACCCTGTGATTCTCGCGCATGTTAAGAAGTCTGCCGCTGGCTAGAAAGTCACTTTGCGATGGCCGTCGACGGGGGTGCGACCCACGGGCGCCGCTGTGCTTCGCCTCGGACTTGTTGTAGTATAGGGCCACAATGTTGACAGTTCCGGAGGCGGCCCGCCGGACCAAACGCGACCCCGAAACCGTGCGCCGCTGGATCAGATCTGGGCGCCTGAAGGCGACCAAAATCGGCACTCAACATGTCATCGATGAGGATGACCTAGCCCGTCTTGTAGGAGCGTCGACCCTACCTCTTCCCGCTGCTTGGCGGCGTACAGCAACCGGCGAAGCGATGCCAGATGTCTTGGCGGCCATTCGCACGTCACGCGTCGGGCGCTAACGTGCTGGTCGTCGACGCATCTGTGGTAATCACCGCGTGCCTCGCTGAGGCCGGGCTCGAGCCCATCGCTCGCCTGGATCTTGTCGCTCCCCATCTCATGTGGTCCGAGGCCTCATCGGTCCTGCATGAACTGCGGTGGCGTAAAGAGATCTCGGGCGAGCTGGCGTCGATCGCCCTGGACCGGTTGGCCAGCGCCGCGGTGAGCCCGCGCCACCCGAAAGGACTCGTCGCTGAGGCATGGCGAATCGCTGACGATCTGGGCTGGGCGAAGACTTACGACGCCGAGTATTTGGCCCTGGCACGGATGCTGAAAAGTCGCCTTCTGACAACGGACTCAAAACTCAAGAGTGCCGGGGCCACGATTGTGCAAGTTATCGGACCTGGAGATTTATGAGGTGGTCTAGACTCTGCTGGAGCTGGAGTCGGCTTAACCTGATGACCCGACCACGCGGCTGGATTTACACCACGTCGCGCGACACGACCTATGCGCCGTCCGGTTCGGTGTCTCTGGGTCACCATTCCCAGCTCGCATTCTGCTGCTAAACCACTGTCCACATATTCGACATGAAAGGTTCATGGCAGCAAGTGGCCGGCCCCGCCATTCCATCGCCCTCGTCGATCGTGTGTTGGTTCACTTCCGACGCGGCTCATGAGCAGTTGTCCGCCGCACGCACGGCCTTCTCCAGCGCCGCGCGCGAGGCATCGAATTCGCCGAGGGGAGCCAGAAGGTCATCGGCGATCCGCTGTCGGACCCCGATCGTGATCCGCGTGCCGATCCGCTTTGCCCATCGTCGCCCGAGCCAGCCCGCGTGCAGTTGCAGCAGCTTCGCGAGGACGTAGCCGGCAAGGAGAGTTGCTGCGAGCAACACGACCGGCGCAGGCACGAATCCGAGATAAGGCACGAAGATCGCGCTGACCGGCGCGTCGTGGATGACGAAGAGCGACGCGAACCAGAGCACGGAGAAGATGAGGAAAGCTGTCACGGCATACTGGGCCGCGCCGATGACGGGCCACAGCGCGCTCGATGGCGCACGAAAGGTGGTCGCTTCCTCGGCGAGCGATCGATCGATGCTCTTGGCGAGGCGCTCCTCCATTGCTGCGGGCGCGGTCAGCGCGGCGAGCCGGCGACGGAGCGGCGCCGGCACCGAAGGCAGCGTTGACGTGACGAGCTCGCGCAGTGGCTCGACCGCCGGTGCGATCGAGCCGCGCAGCTGCCAGCGTGTCAGAAAACCGGCGGGGTCCGCCGAGGCCCGCGCGCGTCCGGTCAGCCGGTAGATCGCGCTGGTGAGGGGCCTCAACGGTCCCGCCCCGCGCCGGCGCGCCGCGAACCTCGTCGCCGTCACAGCTTGCCGCTCCAGGCCTGAAATGTCGATGAGGGCAAGCGTGCCGCGCGCGACCGAATCGAGCGCTCGCTCCCGGCGTGACGATTCGACCACCGGAGGCACGCTCCCGTCGACAACGCCGGCATCCGCGGCAAGATCGCGCACCGCCTCGCGTGCCTCCGCGGCGACCCGAAGAATGACCACCCGCTTCGCTTCGACCGCCGACTCGAGCCATTCGCGCAGCGTCGCGACGCCGGAGGCGCCCTCTCGTGCGCGCGTCACGACGACGTCGATGGCGCCCACATCGTCGCGACGCAGTTGGTCACGCATGTCATCGGCGACGCGGCGCGCGTCCTCGGGACTCAGCAGATCGCTGCGGTTCAGGACGACGATCTGCCTCCGGATCTGCGGCGCGAATTGCCTGAGATAGCCGCCGTGCATGACCTGATCCATGTATTTCTCCGGGTCCACGATCCACGCAACCGCGTCGACGCGTGGAAGCAGAGCATCCACGCGCTCTCGGTGCTGCAAAGCGATCGAGTCGAAGTCCGGGAGGTCGAGCACGGCGACATCGCCGAGCGTGCCCCCCGCGTGCTCTCGGACCTCGCCGATGCCGAGCCACTGCAGCAGGCCGGCGAGTTCGTGCCTGCGGCTGGAAGGGAGCCAGGCGACCGCTTCCGACGTCGTCGGCCGGCGTGCGCCGGCCAGACTCACCTCATCGCCGGCGATCGCGTTCAACAACGTCGACTTCCCGACGCCGGTGCCTCCGGCCAGCGCGAGAACGTATGCGCTGCTCGGGAAGCCAAGCCGTGCACGCACGGTGTCTCGCGTCGCGGCAGCGGCGCTTACGTCGAGACCGAGAGCCTTCGCGGCCGCGATCGCCTCGTCGAGGTTGTCGAGGCACCGATCGACGCTCAAGGTTCCATGCCGTCAACCACGTCGCGCAGCGCTGCCGCAAGCTCGCGCAGTGCGTCCGGCGGCGGCACGAGCGTCCCGAAACGCTTGCGCTCGTCTTCGAAGAGTGTCGTCAGGAGTGCCTCGAGGCGCGCGCGCGCGTTGCCGATGAGCTCACCCATCGCGCCTTCGCCGAAGATTGCCTCAAGGAGCTTCTGATTGAGGACTGCCGTGCCCGCGGCAATCCCAACCTCGGTCCCCGTGAGGCCGGCCGTGTGCACGAAAACGCCGAGCATCACGGCGACTCCGACGGCGTTCACGCCGAGCGCCGCGACCTGCGCGAACGCGCGCTTCCGGCCGGCATGCGCCCGGACGTCGTCCACGATCGCACGCATCCACGCAGCCAGGCCTTCTCGGACAGCAGGGCCGAACCCTTCCGACGCGGACCATAGAGCGGGATTGCGGGCGATGAGCGCGGCAGCTTCAGACCGGTCGGACCACGCGATCGCCGTTCGCCGCGCGGCATCCGTGGCGTGACGCAGCGAGATCGCCTCGAGAGTGCTCGTCATCTCAGCCTCGACGATCGTCACCGGCGCGGCCGTGGTTCCGCGGAACACGGTCAGCAGCATGGCGCGCAGCCTGCCGATCCCTGACGAGATGAATCGCGCCACCTGGTCCGCGCCGACGAACTCGTTCCATCGACGCAGCACCTCCTCGCGCAGGATGAGACCGCCCTGCAGTGCCCTGGACAGTGAAGCGAGCTCCTCGGCGTATGTGGACACGGCGATCCGCTGCAGCGCGTCGCTGTCGATCGCCTGGTGTTCAAGATCGTCTGCGATGTCCTGTGCGAGCGCCGTGAGGCCCCTGAGCGCACCCGCCAGCGCCTGCGTGGCGACGCCGCGGCGCTCGTCGGCCTCCGCCGCGAGTCGCGCTATGCGCTCGAGAAGCGGGCGGGCCTTCTCGCGCGCAAGTCCGCCCACGCGCAGATCGATGTCGCCTTCATCGACGACGATCACCTCGACCGCCTCCTGCGTGCTTGGTGTGCCGGCCTGGCTGAAGAGCCGCTTGGCATCGGCGACTACCGCCGCCCGATCCTGTTCCTCGGCCGGCACGCGGTTCAACACCACCACGAGAGGAAGACCACGCTCGCGCACACGGCGGAGCACCTCCCACGGCACGAGGTCTGCATAGCGCGTCGCGGTCGTGACGAACACACACAGGTCACAGCTCTCGATGAGCCCGTCCGCGAGCTCGCGGTTGTCCCGCTCGACGGAGTCGATGTCCGGAGCGTCGATGACGGCAACACCATCCTTGCTTGCGGGTGGCGCCGCGAGTCTCAACCTCTCCTTCGCGATGACGGCGAGACGACCGCTCGCAAGAATGCGACGCGAATCGCTCTCGCTCGCGAACAGAACTGCATCCCTTGTCGTCGGCCGCAGCACGCCGGCTTTGCTCACCTCCGCCCCCGCGATCGTGTTCAGCAGCGACGACTTCCCTGCGCCGGTCGGTCCGACGAGCAGCACGAGCAGCGGAGCATCGATGTCAGAGAGGCGCGGACGCACGAACCCGTAGAGGTGGTCGTGGAGCTGCCGCGCCCGTGCGGCGGCCGCGAGGTTCGCCTTCGGAAGCGCAAGCCGCCGGTCGGCGAGCTCCACGAGGCGATCGCACCGCTGTATGAGTTCGGTCGAGTCCACAATCCCGCACTCTAACTTTGGCGCGTCCGGTTTGGACGGTTCAGACCGAACGGCGCCGACGCGAGTGGCAGGCTGGTTCCGGTCGCGCAAGTCGAGCTAGCCGAGCAATGTGGACCTACGGACGCTCGATCTCAACCAAGGGTCATCACCGGATGGTGTTTGCTGTAGCCCGGTCGATCTCCGCGGTCCCATACAGAACCAATCTCTGTGCTCTAGACGGCTCCCGCGCGCCGTGCAGCGACAGGTTGCTTGCGCAAGGCGACATGTGCGGCCTCTTTCCAATGAGTGCTCGCGCCACGAGCGTCGCCGCGAGCTTCGAGCATGGCGGCATAGGACGCGTGACTCTCCGCCAGTCGCTCTCGAAGGCCCTCCTTACGAAACAGCCGCAAAGCGAGGCCAGATTCCCTGTCAGCGAATTTGGGCTTGCCAGCACGCTCGTACAACTGCGCCAACAGTTCGAGTGCGTCGCCCAGCGCGAGGCGCTCGTCGAGGCGTTTCGCCAACTCGATCGCCTCCTTAACTATTGCGATGCCCTTTGCGTGGTCGCCAATCTTGAGCGAGAGTTCAGCCAGGCTGACCAGGACATGACTTTTGGCTCGCTCTATACCCGCTTCTTCGAAATGGCTCAGCGCCATGCGGAAGACTTCCTCGGCTCGCGCCATCTGACCTTGCCGCATAAGCAGCAACCCGAGCTCATTCTCTCCGCGAGCCACAAGCGCCTTGTCGTGTTCCAGGGCGTACAGCGCGAGGGCCTTGTGGGTGAATTCAATAGCTCTACCGAGGTCGCCACGTTCTTGGTAGGCAATGCTCAGACCGTGATACGTCCGTCCCAGACGCGGGAGATCGCGCATCTCTCCCGCGGTCCGTAGGGCTTCCTCGTAGAACGCGATGGCTCGATCGTATGTGTGGTTCTTGACGTGGATGGTGGCGATGTGCTCGAGGATTCTTGCCTCCGTGCCCGGGAGGCGAGGCTGGGTTGCTCGACAGAGCTGAAGAGCCCTCTCGGCCACGGACAGTGCCCGTCGGTCCTCCTTGAGGTAAAGAGCGCAAGCCTCCCAGTCCATGCACTCAACCAGTAGCCAGGGATCTTGCTGAGTATCGAGGAGCGCTAGAGCGCGATGAAGGTGCTCAAGCCCCTCGTCAGGCCGTGTCAAGCGTACGAGCGCTTGACCCACGTAGTGGCGGACATGGACCTCAACTGCCGGCGGCATCGGATGATCAAGCAGCCTCCCGCCGAGCAGTACGGCGTTGTCGAATTGCTGCTGAAGGCACAACGCCTGTAATTCTTCGACGCGAGCGTCGGCGTGGTCATCCAAGTTCGCGCGCGGCGCCGGAAGGAAGTAGTCGACAGGTCGGCCGGTGCCGCTGGCGATGATTTCCAGGGTCCGCATTGAAGGACGGACCTTACCTTTCTCAATAAGGAAGATTGACTGCCGGGTCAGGCCAGATCCGGCCAGTTGGGACATAGAAAGCCCAGCGTCCAGCCTGGCGCGCCGGACCAGCCCAGGGTCCACTTGGATGCCGGGAGAACGCCTGCGTGGCTCGGCTTGACGAGTGCTGATGGCGGCGAGTGTATATCACGTCCGCCTCCCCGGACTATGGGACGTTAAGCCACGCAGGCGCCGTAAATTGACTAGACGCCTGGGCCAGTGCTGCCGGCCAAGACTGTGGCTGCAGCTTGTACCAGCAGGACGGAAGCCAGGGCCACGGTTAGGATGAACTTGCGCATTGTGTCGCCTCCTCTGAGTCAGCCGGAGTGGGTGCCGGCAGTTGGGGGCCATATAACAGCCACGGGGCGAACCGTCAAGCAGCCTCCCCGAATTGCTTGACACGGCCGACACAACAGCCGCGGCGCCACAGATGCGCAAGGCCTGACTCGTGCGCGCCACGTCGGCCCATCGCTGGGAAAGCGCGCTTCGTCAAGTGACCACTTGACAAAAGTCATGGCACACGCTAGACCGCTTCCATCGGCGGGCGTCCGGTGGCGGTTGGTAAGGAGGGACTTCGATGAGCGTCTATTCGATTGCCACGCAGGAGGCAGCGCGTAGTGCCGGCGCCGATGGGAGCGCCCCCCCAGCCACTCCGACTGTCGCGCCAGTCGCGCCTCCTGTCGCGCCAGTCGCGGCTCCGGCCGCGCCGCCAGTCGCTGGGCCGGGTGCCCCAACGGTGGCACCTGAAGCTGAGTTGGGGGCGACGCTGTCGCTTCCTTCGGCTGGCGCGGTCAGTGCAGGGCTGGGCCGGGCCCTGGATTCGATCGGCACCTACATCCCGACCGAGGTCATGGCAACTTACCTGGCGATTCTTGCCGTAATTCCGGCGGCTTCTGGAAATAGATACCAGTGGTTCATGTTCTGGGCATTCCTCGCCGCGACACCGATTGCTGTCTGGGTGGGCGTTTCCGCAGCCCACCCGGGCCAGGGCTTGTCGCTTCCCGTCAAGGCAGTGCGGAAATGGCCCTGGCTATCGATGGGCGCCGCGACCCTTGCATTCGCTGTCTTCGCAATTGGCATGCCGGGTTCGGTGGTCAGCGACGTTTCTTGGTATGAGCCGTGGATGAGCACTGCGGCAATCATCCTCAGCGCGTTTGCGCTTTCTCAAGTGAACCGGATAGCGCAGGCGATCCGAATTCGAGCCACCCCGGGGTGATCGCTCGGCTTTTCAGCCGGACTCAGTTGCCGGCGAGGGCTTACAGCCAGGCGCAAACTGCTGCAAGGGCCGCCTCACGAACTCGCTAGACATGGGGTGTAATTCTTAAGACGGGTTGGAGCTGAGGAGCTCCGATGGTGAAACCAAATGGTTGTTTGGCAGCCCAGGATCCTTGGAGTGCCGCCAATCCCGCGGTCGCCACTCCCGCGAAGGTCCGCGCTCGCGCATCCCAGACGTAGCTCGGCGGCTTGGCTTGCGAAGTCCCCTTGATGATGTCCCAAATGGGCACCTCCTCGGGAAGCGGGTTCATGAACGATTCATTGAACTTGCCGAGAAAAGCTTCCAGGGACGCCATCGTAGAGCGATATCGAATCCATGCGTGATTGTCAAAATTGAATTCTTCCAATAGCTTCTGCCCGGCGCGGCCGCCTCTATCGGTAAGGATTTTGATGGTTGCTTCATCCATGTTCAGGTTGAGGCCCCCTTCGTTTGGGCCCATGCTGATATGGACAATCCTGTCTCGGTAGCCCGGCACCGTCATTTGCATGTTGTCGCGCCAGTTCTGGAACACGTTCAGGATCGCCGACGCGAATCCCATCGTCTTCGTCAGATTGGTCCCGGAATCGAAACGCGACCACTGCTCTTGGATCCCGGCAAGATTGTTGGGTGGCAGCCAGACCAAGTCTTCTTCCTTTTGATGCTCGACGTGTGGCGGCCTCAGATTGATCCCGAACGTGGGCCACCGCGGCAACGGCGAGTCAAACAGGTGAATTGGAAAGTTGCTGCTGATGCCACCATCAGAGAACCAACAGATCTCTGCCATGACCGGCTCCCCTTTCGATGCTTTGTCCTGGTTCTCCTGCAGTGAGTAGTCAACGGTGTGGAGGGGAATGGCCGTAATCAGGCCGGGATAGCTGAGGCTCATGCGCGCCGCAACAATCACCGGGAGGTCAGCCATCTTGGGCAGAGGTATCAGCTCCTCGCCTTTCAGCCCTTCGACATTCGCGGCGTAGACGGTCGGATCTCCGGTCGCGGAGGCTTCGGAGTCCGCCTGTTCAAACGGTATCCGCTTCTTGACCATCCAGCTGATCACCTCTTTGGGAAACAGCTTCTCCCAGCGTCGCCTGTCGAAGTAAAAGGTTGGCCGGTCCAGGTCGAGCATGCGCCCGCCGCTGAGAACCTCGCGAGGGGCAAATGGCAGGATGTAAGGCCTTCCGTGTGTCAGGTTGGTGGTCATCAGTTGGAGATTGATGGCCTTCGGCGTGACGAGCTTGTCCGGTTCCTGTGGTGCGGTCCAGAGGTCCCCGAACGTGAGCGGCTCCTCGGCTGACTTTCCAGCAAGGTCGTTCAGCACATCGCCAAGCCAGTTGGTAAGGGGTGGTCGGTCAGGCGCCGGAGACGGATTGAAGCCGGTGCACAGCCCATAGCCCTCTTCGGCAAAGGCGGCTACCGCACTCGAGGCGAATCGGACCATGAGGGCGGCGATACCGAAGATGAGCCAGATGAACCCGAAGAGCAATGACTCCACCAGGGATGCAACGCGCAACTGGTGGAGGATGAAGGGGGCCACTATCGCTCCGCCCAGACCGACCGCTGCAGTCAGTGGGAAGGAGGCGGGCAGGGATCGGGCTGCCGCCAGAAGCTTCGCTCCCCGTCCCTTGGCGCTCAGGATCGAGATCAAGACCCTGAACACAGGCCGAGCCTTGGCTGTCGGTTCGAATAGGGAGAAGAGCCTGCCTTGGCTCGCAATCGTTGTTGCAACCGCTGCCAGGCGTTCGAATGTTTTCAGGTCTCCATGCCGGCGCCCACATTCGGCTGCGGCCGTCCCGGCTGCGGCAATCGCACCGGCGGATGCGCCTCCAATTGACTTGAATTGGTACTCGTTCGCGAGCTTTGCGACGGCGAGTGGGTAGACGACTCCACTCGTGATGCCGCCCTTCATGATCAGGTCGCAATAAGGAGGGTGCTTGTACGGTGGATTCTCGCCGGTTACGTCCTCTGCCATCTAACGCCTCCAATCACAATGCGGCGAGTCCGGTGGTGGCCTGTCCTGCCTGCGTCGGTTCATCAACGCACCGCTCCCGCATCGAGGTGATAAACGACCTCCTCGGTAGAGGCACGGTCATCCCCAGTCGGGGAGGAGTTGATCTGGATCACGTCGATGCTCGACCGAGGGTGCGTAAAGGAGTAGGAGTCAGCCTGGCTCTTGGCCCCGGCGAGGGTGCTCACCTGGTCGATTGGGTGCAGGTCGTCTGGCGGGTCAGTGCGAAACGTGTAGGGAACCATGGGCTCGGGTGGAACGATTACCGTCGGCACTGATGGCGCGACTACCCTGGACTGTATCCGCACAATTGGATCGCGAGGCTTGGCGGCCGCCTTCAGGGCCCGCACGATGATTGTCTTGGAGATCGAGCCCGCCCCATACGACCCATTGAGGAACTTGATCACGTCATCCCAGGGGTCGTCTATCTTCCAGTTCGCAGCGCTTCCCCCGACGACCGGGACGAAATGCATTGGCACGGCCGCCGAGTGGATGTAGAGCATCACGTATTCGTCCGGCCTCGGCAGTGCGGCCGCGATCAAGTCCGAGCGCAGCCCGGACCATGATCCCACCCACGCGAAACGCTGAGGCCAGAGCCGGGCCAGGGCGTTGTCGGGCAAGTAGTCGAACGTCCCGGTCGGGTCGCGCTGGAAGATCCCGCCATGGGCAACCATCGCCTCGTCGATTTGCGCCGGGTTGATCGTCCAGCCGGCCCAGGTGGCAACCATTGCCAGCGTCGTGTTGAAGCACCCGTAGTCGCCGATCGTGCCGAGGGCCGGACCATAGCCGAGCCGATGGTTGCGCCAGCGTGGATCGCGTTGTGAGTAGCCCATCTCGTTCTCTCAAACATGTTCTAGCGTGGCAACGTCACGGCTGCATCACCGGCCCTGCCTTCCCGCAACTGAACCGACACCAAGCCACGTCCTGATATCGCCTGAATGGTGCTCCTTCGCCCGGCCGACAAAGTCGAATTGCATGTTGCCGGTCGTCCGTTTAGGCTGGGTCCCACATGTTCTCGCGAGCGATATGGATGGACTCGGGGCAACGGCGAGGCGCAGGTGCTGCCGTTCACCAGAACAGCCTGTTGCGGCCCAAGAATGGTCATTCGCCAGGGCGCGACCTCGACCCCCGTCCGGCCCATAAGCCATCAGGTGGCCCGGAACGGGAAGCCGAAGCGGCGGAAGTCACGGCAGCGACGGATTGGAAAGGCGCCGGCGGCTCTACCCCATTCGACCACGCCTCGGGTGCCATGCCGAAGACGACCTCCCAACGTCTGCCGAGCATGCTCGGAGGGGGCCGGCCACTGGAGGCGAGCGACCGCGCATATTTCGAGCCTCATTTCGGGTTCGATCTCAGCCAGGTGCGTGTGCACAACCAGGCGACAGCCACGCGGTCGGCTGCCGGTCTCAACGCCGACGCCTACACCGTCGGCAGCGACATCGTGTTCGGACCCCGCTGGAATGCTCCGAACTCGGATTCCGGACGCCGGCTGCTTGCCCACGAGCTCGCGCATGTTGTCCAGCAATCTGGAGGAAGCCCGGGTCTCTCACAGTCTCCGATCGGCGTGCAACGTCGGATCGGAGACGGTCATGATCTGAGCTCGCCGTGGCTCGCCGGAGATTTGGAGCTCGAGGGCGCCTTCGACAATGAGGCACCGCACTTCCTTCGGCGAGGCAGCCGCGGGATTGCGGTCCGGCGCGTACAGCAGCTCCTCTTCTTCCTGGGCTTTGACATTGGCATTCATGGAGCCGACGGCGTGTTCGGTCCAGACACCGAGGCGGCGGTTCGGGCTTTTCAGACGACGTCTGCTCCGCCCGTAGACGGCATCATCGGCCCGATCACCATCGGCGCACTCGACGTGGCCGCCAACCAACCTGAGCCGAATCGAACTACTCCTGGAGCCGTACCGGCCGGTCCGCCTACAGGGCGGCCACCGACGATCAGCGTCGACCGCATCGATCTGATCAACACCGCCGCCGGCGCAATCGGAGGCTATCCCGCGATTACACATGCGAACCTCAATGCGCCAGGGCCTTTCAACTCCGCGACCGAGGTGAACCATTCGCTTCAGGTTCATTTCCACCTGGACCATGGCTCTTCAGCGAACCTGACGCCGCTCCGCGAGATCCAACGTACGTCGACCCTGGGCGGAGGCGTTGTGCTGGACAATCCCCCCGACGAAGTCCTGCCACCAGGCGTCGCGGGGCCGACCCGACCGGGTGGATTCACAGGCGTTCTGATTGCCAACGATGGTCCAGGGGCACACGAAATCCAACGTCCCGACGCGCACACGATCGTCGTGGCTGACGCTCCCGGGTTGGCGCCGCTCGTACCCGCCAACTATCCGGTCACGTACAGGGCCCACTTCACGCTCACGATGAATGACACCATCGGCGCCCCGATTGCGAGAGCGAACTACGATGTGCTCATAGACAAGCGGGCGCCGGGCGAGCTGCCTAATACCGACAATCGCTCGGTCATCACCGCCAAACGTGACTTCGTGCGCGGGAAGAACCTTTAGAGGCTGGTGCCACGGAAGACTTCGGTTCCCTGATTGGCCGAGGAGTAACGGAGGGCATGTCGGAGGTCAGGCTCGCCGACTGTCTCGAGCGACTGAACCCAGTCTTGCAGAGTCTTTCATTTGGGGAGCAGCCGCAGTACGGTCAGCTGGACCCCGAAGTGCTGCGCGGTCTGGAGCCGGAGATGGGTTTCGTCGTGCGATCCCTTGCAACCAGCGGAGCTGCAGATCAGAAGATCGCAGCATTCCAGCTGATGGGACTGCTTGACCGTGAGGACTTCGTCCGGGACCTGAGCGCCGGCGTGGACTCGGCTCAGCAATGGGAGAGGATCGAGGCAATCCGAGCATTGGGACGGATGACTCACCCAAGAGCGCACGCCATTCTCCGACGGGCCAGCAAGCATCCGGAGCTCCAAACTCGTCGCGCAGCGAGCGCAGCACTGAAGGCTTGGGGAGGGTAGATGAGTACGGTGAGAGAGCAATCAGCGTAGGTGCGATTTCAACGACTCGAGTCCAATTTCGGCTCCGGAGCTGCACTTACAGGGGTGGGTCGAGGAACGCCCCGCTAGGTCGCTCTGTAATTCGGTTACAGCTATTCCTGTTCGACCGGGGATCACTAAATGGATCTAGATACCCGGGAGATTGAACGCATCCAGATGCCCCCAAACATAGTCCGTAATGGCCTTGAGCTGATCGGAACTGGGCAGCGCTTGCTCTATCCGCTCTGCCATCAGCTGGCGGGCCGTCTCAGCATCGATTGCGATCGTCGCCGGCAAATGCGGTGAGGAGCCGTGTTGGATGACCTCATTCAATGCAATGAGGGTCGCAAGCGTTTGTTGAAACAGTAGCCTCAACTTTGGCTTTTGGCTGCCAACTGCCAGCGAATCGCCCGACAATATTTCAAGAATCTTGTCCCTGCGCATCGGATCCTTCGAAAAGAAATACTCGATCGCGTAGCCGTGACCTTCCTGATAGTCTCCCAGGCCCACAGCGTTTTCTGCATCCTGCGTGTGGCCAAGTTCATGAACCAGGATCGGGCCCAGCTTGCCTTCAGAGAAATTGATCACATCGGATCGCAATCGAGTGTTCCCTCCGGGATCGGTCAAAGCATAGATGTCTTTCTTCCACGCTTTTCTCTCGTCATCCGCATCCATTTTAAACAGCATGTGGTCGGAATAATATTGGAAGAATTTCAAGGGAATTGTCATCGCGAAATCGATCGTTGCCATCACCACCGCGTCGGCAGCCCTGTTGATTTCGTCCGGCGAGAGCGTTCGTGTGTGCCAAGCAGAGAACTCTTGATTGGAAAAAAACGCGGCGCGCGCTTTCGCCAGTGGTCGTTCGCGTATGCTCCGCTTCGCGGCCTCCGCCGTCCTCTTCTCAGCCTCAGCCGTCCTTTGCTTCCTCAGCGCACCAAGCTTCATCTGATCATCTGCAGTTACGGGATTATGAACAACGAGGTCGGCGGACTGACGCTCTACCTCCACCTCATAGCTGACCAACGCTTGAACAATTGCCTCTCTATCCTCGCCTCCGGAACCCATTAGCTGCTCGAAATAGAAACGAGCGTACAAGAGTCTGTCGTTATCGCTGCGCCAGTGAGAATGCTCAAGGTTCGCCAGCGCGCGACCAGGGCTAGACTTGAAATCCGCTTTGCACTGTGCGGCCACCCAGCCGCCCGGCATCAAGAGAATCTGCCTCACGTTCGATTCGATTTCGGACGGGTCAACGATCCGCAATCGACTGTCCACGAAGGAATACGGCTCGATCCCCATCGGCCCACGCATCGCGGTGGAAGCCCCGAATTTCGGGGTATCAGGTTGGGCGGCGAGCCCCAATGGACTACGTGCCATTATCTGCGGCCTCGCTCGAGTTCCCACTGCTTTGAATGCCCCCTTCTGTGTCACCCCAGGGGCCGCGCCACTGTGGCCCTGTTGCACGACGTGCGTGAGTTCATGCGCGAGCAAGCGTTGTCCCTCGTGACTCGCGGGCGCGTAACGTCTGGCGCCGAAAACTACGTGACGCCCCACGGTGTACGCCCGAGCGCCCACGAACTCCGCGGATCGCGCCGCGAGGGGATCGGTATGTACTCGCACCTCGCTGAAGTTGCGCCCGAAACGCAACTCCATCTGGCTGCGGGCCGTCGGGTCGAGTGGTCGGCCGGATGAAATTAGTACGTCGGCGACGGCCGGCGGCAGAGCGGCCCGTCCCAAGGAGGCTGAAGCGATGTCCTCAGGTTGCAACCGGTCCTCTCTCTCCGCCCGCTGCCCCGCCCGGCAATTGGGGCACCCTCCGCCGCATGGGCAAGCGTGCTGCTGCTGTGGTTCAGGCAGCTGTGTGACTTCGTCGGCGACACGATCTGCTTCTTGCTCGTAACTGTTTCCGAGGGAGCCCGCCACTGGCTTTGCTTGGGCGTTTGCCGGCGGCGGATGAAGCGGTATTTGGGTGAAATCGTGCGCGAAACGAGGTGGTGCCGCGCCGGCTAATCGTGCGTCGAGGTCTTCAGCACGAGCCTGCAACACCGGCTGCACGGTCTGATTTTCAATTGAGCGCTGAATGGAAAGGATCGAACTCGCCTCACCACGTTGCCCAGAGCGTGTCTTAGTTGCCTTCGGTTTCTGTGCAAACGTGCGCATGGTCAATCTCCTACCTTTCGATCTTCAGCGATCCGAACTAGGGAGTCGACGAAGCGAGGCAGTTCAACGTTGTTGAACCAATCGCCGGCGATGCGCTGAGCGTTATTTGCCTTCATTCTCAACCCGGAACCACAGCTCTTCTCGCGGAGCGGGATCGGGTCAACAAATGATGACGCCGATCAGGATGGTGCGCACGGCTTCAAGGCACCGGGCGGCGGTCACTCAGCCGTTGTTGAATTCATGTCCCCGAGGTCGGCTCCGTTCAACGAAG
>JBGOTG010000004.1:0-35319 GCA_041476405.1 Candidatus Dormibacteraceae bacterium
CCGAGGTCGGCTCCGTTCAACGAAGGAGTTCTCGAAACGCCGATTGACAAACCGCGATATCGCTGCCAACGTCGCGGCGTGGGCGTGGCGACCGACATCCACCCTAGAGCGGGAAATCGTGCGGAGTTCTCGGCGCTTGCCACCGAGCGAGCCGACCTGATCCTTGCTCACCTCAACGCTGGGTCAGGGCCAAGGTTGAGGTTCTGGCGTCGGCGTGCGGACGACCCCGAGCTTCGGAAGCTGCTAGGTCGGATCCACATGGCGATCGGCAATGCCCAGCGGCTCGATGCTGCCACCACGGAGGGGCTCGGCGCCAAAGCAAGAGATCGCATCTGTGAGCTGCTGGCTACAGATCCTCGGAGTCTGGATCTCGACGGAGCGCTTGAGATCATCGACAACCTCGACCAGTTCCCGGTCGGCCCGAAGCCGTCAGGTCAGGCAGGAGGGGCCGCACCAGACTCCAACACGCAATAGCCGCGCTGCCGCGTGCTACGCAATCAGGACGACGTCACGCCGTGACGGTGTACTGGATTCCTGTGGATACTCTGCCATCGCCAGAGACCAGGGCGATCTCGCCACTGGCCGCGCCTTTTGGGACGGTTACTGTCAGCTGTGTGTCGGATGTTTGAGTCGGTTGCGCGGAGACGCCGCCGAATTCGATTGCCGTAACGTTGGCCAGGTTGGCTCCCACCACGATTACGTTAGTGCCGATCGGGCCGGCCTGTGGTTCAACAGACGAAACCACCGGAGTCCCAGTCTGCGCGGCTGCCACATGATCGCTTCCCTTCTCTGCCGGAGCGAAAAGCGCGGCAAAGACTTCCTTCAATTTGCCAACTGCTTGTTCGGAGAAGAGTCCCACGATGGCACTGACGGCGGCGAACCCATACGCATTCACGTCTTGTGTCGAGGTTTGCGTCGTGAGGAGGCCTCCTCTGACGACGACGTAGAAGATCGTGCCGAGCACTGCGCCAACGAGCGGTAGGATCGGATACATGAGAATCCAACTCCGCCGCAGATCGCGGTTCCCGACATACCAGTACAGCGACCTCAGCGCATGAAGCATCCCACCGAGTGCTCCCGCCAGAGCCACAACGACGAATAGCTGGGCCTCAGTAGACAACGAGAACTTGTAGCCAAAGTAGTTGATCTCACTTGTTGTCGGCGTGCCGGTCGTTCCGGCTGGCGCCGGCGCCGGCCAGAAGGCGATGAGCGTGTACAGGAGGACAACGGCACCGAGGACCAGCAGCAAGGATAGGGGCGTAATGCCCCAAACCCCTACTCGGTTGATCCCAACAGGTCCGCTCGGCGCCGGCATGCTCAGCCTGAGCCGCAGGCGGCGACGAGGCCACCGCATTCTCGAACTCCAGCCGTCATGATTCCACCTCTAGCGCCAAGCCTGTCAAGTTAGCCACTTAACGGCCGAGCCGAGCATAACTCAATCGAGTTCTCATGGCTAGAGCCGGTTTTGACGACGCTCCGCCCACCTTGTGATAGTCCAATCGCGGTCGGAACCAGTCAAACCGAGCTGCTGCCGGTGGCGGGCTACTTCACGCGGCTCTTGAGTATCCAAAGCAGGGCATCGTCGCCCAATGAGAAGTTGCTGCGGACCGCTTCCGAGATCTGGCGCCCCACCCCGTCCAGGCTCGGAAACAGACTCAGCGCATTTACATTCATCAGAAACAGCCTCTGTCGCACGGTCTTCTTGAGCGAGGCCGGGACGACGATTCGCAACTTGTCTTCCGGCAGTCGTAAAACCCGGCCGATCGCAATCTCGTGGTCTTCTCCAAGAGTTCCTGAGATTGTGAACAGGGATTGCTGAGCGCTCATCTGGGGATTAGCGAACTGGTACCTGAAGGTGTTGATGTGCGTACTTGGACCGAGCGCTGCGACGGCCCAATCCTCCACCGTCTTCGCCGTCACGAGCTTTTGAAACTTCGCCAACCCGCTGGAGCGCGACGGAGTGCCTCCACTCCCGCTGGAGCCGTAGATGCGCTCCAGCTTGGCTCGATTGAAGGCCCAGGTCACGCCGTCGACGCCCTCCATGTCGGCAGCGAAGTAGGCGGCGACCCAGGGCGACAGCGTCCAGTCGAGAAGGCGGGTCGGGGCGCCGTAGTGCTGCATGAGAGTGAGGCCATCCAGGATCATGTCGAAGTACGCCATCTCAGAGAAGTGGAGAAGCGAGCGGGCGTGCCGGCGGAAAGCGCTGATCGTCCTTGCCTCGAGCAGCACCTTCTCGGCGAAGCTCATCGAGTCTCTGATCACGCGATGGAGCGAAGGGCTGAGTTGGGCCCACTGCCGCGACGCCTGGCCTCGGAAGACGAAATTCTGGCTGTCGGCGACACGGTTCAGGATCACGTATAGATCGTCGAGCTCCTTCGGCAGCAGCTCGGTCCAGGTCATTGTTGAGCGGGGCCGAAGCGCTTTATCAGGTCTCTGATATCCCGCTTTGATTGCTCCTCGCGCTCTGCGGCCATCAGCACGACCACCCGAATGCTCTGGGTGGCCGTGAGGATCGCAGTACGCGAGTGGGCGCTACCTCGGCGCCTGCTTGGTTCCCCGCCACCCAGCACTCCCAGGTCCCTTAGCTGGCGGCGTCCGCCGAAGAAGGTCAGCTGCTTCCAATGGTTCGTGCGTGGGTTGAGCCAGCTCAGGTACCCGTTATTCAGGACCTGGCGCGGTCGCGTGATCGAGCCGGTAAAACTGTAGAGGACCCCAGGCCTCCGCACCGCATCGTAGTAGTGCGGGGTGACGAAATCGTTGAGGGTCACGCCATTGATTTCATAGGTGGTCTCGCCGCACGGGTCGCAGATCTCCACCAGATAGTTGACATCCCCGCCTTCCCCCGTCTGCGGCGGCTTGGATCTCAGCAGGCGGTTCCCGAAGGGATCGATCAGCATTTCCAGCATTGAGTGGCTGGCTCGGACTCCCCAATCGGGGCCGTATAGGACCAGGGCGAACGGTTCCCCGTCCTTGTCCATGTGTACCGCCGACGCACCGGCTATGGCGATGTCCTCTTGCAGAACTACGGGCCACGACCCCTTCGGAGTGGCCTTCCGGGATTTGGCTACCTCGACCGACGCGGTGACATCCCAGATCGGAGCCAGGTCACGAACGACCTGCTTCTGAAGCGCCGCAGCCACCCGCTTGAGCTCCGACGCCCTGACGGACTTGACCTCCGAAATCAGAGCGAGGCGATGGCTGGGCATGGCGCCAGATCACCGAAACGAGTTAGTAGAACGTTTCACGGGCAACAGCGCTGTCGTCATGTGAATTGCATTGTCATCCAGTGCATCCTGTCGCGGCGAAAGTCTTTTGGAAAACCTCCAGATCCGGCAAGAAATTGCGCGTGGCGTCTGGCCAATCTCAGACCGTCGGCGCGAACCTTCTAGCGCGAACGCGGCCACTTCCCATCGACTTCGTACGCCTCCCCTGCTCCCGGCCAAGGCGGCATTGTGACGCCGATCGCCGCAAGGGGTTCGTCGCCAAGAGACTGAAACTGGAAGTGAGTTCCCACAGGGATGGAAAGACAAACACCGGGCTCCAGGGGGACGATCTCTTCTCGCGAGCCCTGCTTGCGCCACATCTCACCGCGGCCTCCCACGACATACCAGATCTCTTCCACAGTTCTGTGAGCGACTGCAGCCGAGGTCCGGCTGGGTCCGAGTTCGAAGTGAGCCATGCCGCCACGGTCGAGCCCGAGGAGAAGTCTGACGTCCGAGCCGTCGGGTGCGATGTCGTCTGGTATTACTGGGAGCCGCTTGGTCTCGAACTCCATGTGGACCCCTCTCCTGCTTGGTGCTGGCTACGGTGCCAGCCCGGCCTCGAATATGTCAGCCATTGCGGGTACAAGGCCCTTGCCGACTACCAATCCTCTATCACGCTGCGGACCAGGTCGCCTATTTCTTGCACAGTCCCTGAATCCATAAGTCGCAAGTTCCCCTCATCCAGGACCCGACGAAGTTCCAATGGCTTGCATACCGTTTGGCCGGGCCTGGCCTCATCGACATCCCAGAAGTCGCCAGTGCCCTTCGTGCATATTGAAGACGCACTGTCGGGTGGATCGAAGTCCATTGTTCCATAGCCATGAAACTTGAGCTGTGCCAACCCTGGCTGTGGGTGCTTCCCCCTCCATACATATGCAATCCTTCGCTCCGACGGATACAGGCGAACCATTTCGGCCTTCCACAGTGCGGAGCGAACGCCGTCCTTGTCGAACGCCCGACCTTCCAGCATGAGACCGCCTGGCACGGCGTCAGGCGTGATCGTGAAGAGACTCAGCGCGCTCGCGCCTGGATAGTTGATTCGTTCCCACCACCAACCCTCGACCGCACGGCAGAATTCGCCGTTCGCGGCAAGGGCCGCCCGACCAAGCGCCAGCCACTTCGGTCGTGATTTTCGCCGAACCATCTGTGCGGCGAGTTTCGCGCATTCATCCTGGAGTGAGGTTGTCAGTCTGTCCAGCGGCGCTGAATCGTAGAAAAGTACTGTCAAGCCCAGGATGTCGGTCGGAAGCCTCAATGTCTTCTTGCGATCGCGCGCAATGAATGAGCGGTCACGGCCCAAAGCGCCGATGAAGAGCCCCAACTCGAAGACAAGATTGTCGCGCGGTGTCACAGCCTTCGTCTTGCCCCTCACAGTGACATCGTCCCCGCTCATCACCAGTACTGCAAAGTCCACCTCCTCAGCGACGGTCTCAAGTGACTCGATGGCTGTTTCACTCTTGGGGAACCTGTTCCGCCAGAGATCGACGACGGCCGGCTCGCCGAGCTTCGCGAGTTCCTCCTGCAGGCTTGTCTGGATTTTCTCGGCAATGGGCTCTTTCTTCGACGACGACGCTACGAATATGCTGAGTTGTTCCATAGGCCACCTCGGGCTCTCAACTGGAAGGCCTGCCTACCCTGCCTCCGCTTGTCCTGTCGTGGAAGGAGCGTCGGACCCGGTGGCACAAGCCAGAGAGCAGGTCTCCTGCTTCGCAATGTTGGCACGGGCTACTCGAAAGTCAAGACACTCCATTGCACTGTCGCGGCCCTCAGCAGGTGACTACTAGCACCCAGGTAGCCCAACTGCGAGTCCCATGAGCGGACGACCGAGGCGTGGAAGCTTCAGTTCTGTACTGCCACTGGTCATGCTGGAGCCGGAGCGTTGTCGGGATAGTAGAGGTCGAGTTCATGCAGCAGATGTTGCTCACCTCCGTCTTTGTCAACGACCTTCAGATGGATTGTGAAAGTCCCCCAGCCTGCAGAATCCAAGCGGAAGTTTGTCGACCGATCTGCAACTCTTCGGACTGGATTCGGGAACGTCGGATGTAACGTGTACACGACATGATCGACCATGTCGAGCTCGAGCTTAGTTCCGTGAAGGGAAACCCACCAGCGCCAGTAATCATTACCTTCGTAATCAAAACCTTGGTCGATACTAAGCGCCATCCCTAGTCGGCCTTCAAACTGATGCCCACTGAGTCGAGTGTCTCGTAGTCCGATGTCCAGCGCTTGCCGGCGGCTTCAATGCAAACCTGAATAAGCGACTGCGGCGGGAGAGGCGGCGTTTGAAGGAATATCCCGCCTTTAATCGGGCGCACCTGTCCTTCTTGAGCTTTCGATTCCCGACTGCCTTCGAGCAATTTGTACGTGCAACTGAAACCTGGAGCGCGGAGCTGCGATCTGATCTCCTCAACTAGCTCTGGAGGCAACAGCTGGATATTGACCGTGACTGCTCGGCTCCAGACACCGAGCAGCTTAGTGAGCTCGATGAGAAGGCGATCCCGCTCTCCCTCGCGATACGTGATCCACTGACGATCACCCGCAATTCCGCCTTGTGAGTCAACGAGCTCCTCTCTAACCTCGACGACTCGCACGTTGTGTGCGATTGCGTAAGCCAACTCATCCTCGACCCAGCGATGAGTCCGATATGTTCCGACAGAATCGGGGTCGCCCCTTCGAGTTCGCAAGGCGATCAGCCCATCGGAGGTTTCGATCCGCCGTCGAATCTCGTCAGTGATTTGCTGGCCCTGCACATCCTCACCACTGAGGACCTCACCGCCAAACGCGCGCACCAGCGGGAAAATGAAATCGGGAATCCACCGATCCCGATCGTTGTAGCCAAATGCCACAAAGACTTTCAATGCTCACCAAGCGGGGCATGCAGGGTGAAACCGGCGGCTTTTCGTTCTCGCCTCGCCCTGGTAGCCATCTGAATCGTCTCCCGCCGATCCGGCGCGCACGACCGCGTCGGTCATGCCGCCTCGTTGGTCGCGTCCCAGCTTCTGCCTCTAGGGCCCAGTTAGCCCTTTGTCAAGTCATCTGTCAAGTGGGTGCTTGACGAATCGGCCTCGGCAGTGGATGCTTCAGGGCATATCGCCCGAGCATGGCGGGCGGGGGTTTGGCGGGGGCAGGGGCATGTGTGCGGTGGCGGCGACTCGTCGGCCTTCAGGGAGCACGCATTCGATCCGGGCACGCTCGGTCGCACCCGTCATTCACCTCGCGTTGTTCGACGGATTCCAGCTCACGCGGGACGGCAATGGGGTGCCACTGTCTAACTGTCAACAGCGCTTATTGGCCTATTTGGCGCTGCACGAGCGAGCTGTGCCGCGCATTCACATTGCGGGAATCCTCTGGGGTGATGTTCCAGATGAACGGGCGGCCGGGAACCTGCGGTCGGCGTTGTGGCGGCTAAAACAGCTCGGGCTTGATCTCGTTGGCTCCACTGGGGACTGCTTGAGCCTTTCCTCGGAGGTCATCGTCGACGTCCGCGTGGCACAGCGGCTGGCTCACCGGTTGATGGATCCTGCAGCCGACGTGTGTGCGCTGGAGGTGGACGAGCTGCGCTTCACCGGCGAGCTGCTGCCGGGCTGGTACGACGATTGGATAATCCTTGAGCGAGAGCGTCAGCGGCAAGTATGCCTCCATGCGCTCGAGTCGCTTTGCGAGCGATGGACGGCCGCTGGGCATCACGCGAAAGCCGTGACGGCTGGTATGGCAGCAGTCGCCGGCGAGCCGCTTCGCGAGAGTGCTCACCGAGCTCTCATCAAAGCCTTTCTGGCGGAGGGCAACCCAGGCGAGGCGATCCGTCAGTACGGTCTATACCGTGACATCCTGCAGCGCGAGTTGCAGCTTGAGCCGTCGCCGCAAGTGACCGCGCTGGTGGTTGGTTTGTCCGCGCGGTAACGCTCGCCTGACGCGTCTGCTGCCGGCCCCCGAGGCTGTCGGGAGCGGGTGTCGAAGCTTCGATCAAGCGTCACTCATCCCTTGCTGCGGTGACGTACAGGTCCGTGATCCCGACGAATGGCTCGGCTCCTGCGAACACGTCCTGTTCCAGTCGGTGGTGACCGGCTACGAAGGCACACTTCTGGTCCGCGAGGGCGGCCCGTGGTGCGAGGTCTCGTGGCGCCGAGAGGACGGCGAGCACCCTGCGGTTTTCGCTGCCCGGGTGCGCGGCCGTGAATGAGCAATCGAGCACTCGGAACGATGGCTCGACAGGTGCCTCTGAGCCAAAAAGAGATTGGCTCTTGCTTGCGCATGGCGCCCGAGATTGCAGGGCCCCGTGACGCGCCGGTGACGGCCGCCGCAGCAAAAATGGGGCGTGCGCACCGGCAGTCCCGGTCAGCAGCGCTCGGCCGTGCTGATCGTGCGCCTCTGGAGCGAAGGTGATCGCCCTGACGCCTTCAGGGCCCGCATAACCCAGAGCACCGACCTGCAGTCCGAAGAGGTGCAGGTCTCCGTTCAGTCCAGCCCTCGGGCCGTATGCGACACGGTCTGCGCCTGGCTGGACGACTTCAGCCGGGAGCTGAAGCGATCGGCTTCGTGACGACCCGGTGACGCTGCGGCAACACCACCGTGATGAGGAGGCTTGCATCCTCGTCCTCTGCGGCTGATTGCGGCCAATCCCTGAGGAAGATGTCGGGAGGCACAGCGCATGGCTTTCACATACCCGGGCGTGTACATCGAGGAACTGCCGAGCACTGTCCGGACGATCGCCGGCGTCGGCACATCGATCGGGCTATTCGTCGGTCGGACCGCGCGGGGTCCGCTCGGGGCGCCGACCCGAATCCTCAACCCGACCACCTTCGGCAACACGTTCTCATGGGACGATCCGGGCGGCGACCTGCCACGGGCGGTCCGCCTCTTCTTTGCCAACGGCGGCAGCGACTGCTACGTGATGCGGATCGCCGCCGGCGCGAAGGCAGCGACCGTCACCCTGAATACGGAGGCCAGCACGCAGAACAACAAGAAGCCGTCGCTGACCGCCACCGCCGTGTCTGCCGGCCTCTTCGGCAACACCATCCGGCTGGCAGTCAACTACCGGACTTTGATTCCCGAATCCACATTCAACCTCGAGGCTTTCGTCGCGTCACAGGACGCGCAGGGCAACACCGTCAAGAACCAGGCCGAGATCTGGTCCGGGCTGAGCATGGATCCCAAGAGCCCGCGCTACGCGCCCACGTACGTAACCCAGAACTCGAACCTGATCACCCTTGCGGACGCCAGCGGCGCAGCCGCCGCCGCAAGCGGTACCTCGCAGTCCGGGCGGGCGGTCGTGTTGGCGGACTGGAAGAACATCCTGGGCAGCACCGCCACCACCAACAAGTTCCGGATCAGCGTCGACTCGGGGCCTTTCGTCGAGGTCGACCTCACATCAATTGTCGTACCGGGCACGGTGGCGGCGATAGCCACCGCGATTCAAGGGGTGATTAACAACCGTCTCCAGGTCGGCTCCAGCGTGACCGCGACAATTGGCACCGGCCCACAGGGGAACCCGGCGCAGTGGCTGACCATCACGTCCGCAAACGGGGACGTTCTCATCCAGCCCGCCGGCGACCACGACCTCGCCGTACCGCTGATGCTGGGCAGCGCCCAGGGTGGGATCGAGGTCTCGCGCTATGCACAGAACCGGCCCGCTGCCAACGGCATCGTCTGGGACATTAAGAATCTGCCCGCCTTCTCAGGCCTGGCTCAGAACAACTTCAACGGCATCACCCTGGATGGCGGCACACCGATAAACCTCGGTACTGCGCTCGTAACGGTGAACCCCGCGTCCCTCATGTTCCAGGACGCCGGCGGCGGCAGTGACGGCGTACGCGAAAAGTGGAACATCATTGCCGGCCTCGTCAACCAGGCCGGCGCCGGCTACACCGCCGAGGTTTGGGGGTCGCGACTCGCCCTGGTTCCGAAGCTGAACGACAACGCTATCGGCTCGATCGTGACCGCCGCCAACGATACCGGCGGCCAGTTCAACAAGAACGTCCGCTTCTTCACGATTGGACTAGGAGGAGCCGGCTTCTACCAGTCACCCGGCCAGTCCGGCGACGACGGCACGGCGCCGCAGGCCACGGACTACCAGGCGGCTTACGCCAGCGTCGACTCCCAGGTGGATCTCTTCAACATCCTCGTTCTGCCCACCGACTTCGGCCAGACCGTCGACCAACGGGCGGCGCTCTGGGGCGATGCCAGCAACTTCTGCGTCAAGCGACGGGCGTTCCTCGTGATCGACTCGCCGCCTGAGTGGAAGACGCCAGACGACGCGCTGAAGCCTGCCACCGGCATCAACAAGCTCCGCATCGGCGTGGCCAAGGACCACGCGGCAGTGTTCTTCCCGTGGCTGACCATCACCGAGAACGGGGTGAACAGGAACGTCGGCGCGGCCGGCGCGATCGCCGGGTTGATGGCCCGCACCGATGCCGCCGCCGGAGGTGGCGTCTGGGTGGCGCCGGCCGGCACCAACGCCGATGTGCGGGGCGGGGTCACGGGCCTGGCCGCCTACCTCGCAAACGATCAGAACGGGCTGCTCAATCCGCGCGGAGTGAACACGGTCCGCCAGTTCGCGGTCGGGATCGTCAACTGGGGCGCCCGCACGATGGACGGCGACGACGACTTCGGCAGCCAGTGGAAGTACATACCGATCCGGCGGCTGGCGCTCTTCCTGGAGGAGAGCCTGTACCGCGGCACGCAGTGGGTCGTCTTCCAGCCCAACGACGAGCCGCTCTGGGCGCAGATTCGGCTCAACGTGGGCGTCTTCATGCACAACCTCTTCCGCCAGGGCGCCTTCCAAGGCGCGACGCCGCAGCAGGCCTACTTCGTGAAGTGCGATGGGGAGACGACGCTGCAGTCAGACATCGACCTCGGCGTCGTGAACATCATCGTTGGCTTCGCGCCTCTTAAGCCTGCCGAGTTCGTCGTCATCAAGATCCAGCAGCTGGCGGGCCAGCTGGCGACCTGAGCCACCGAGGAGAACGCGAATGGCAAAGCGTGCTGAGCCCTACAAGAACTTCAAGTTCCGGCTCGTCTTGGACGGCCGTTACGTGCTCGGAGTCAGCAAGGTGAGCGCGCTGAAGCGCACCACGGAGGTGATCGAGCATCGGGAGGGCGGCGACCAGAGCACCGCCCACAAGCTCCCCGGCCGCACCAAGTACGACGCGATAACGCTGGAACGCGGCGTCACACACGACAAGGATTTCGAGCAGTGGGCGAACAAGGTCTGGCTGTTGGGACAGACGCTCGGCAGCGAGGTATCGCTGAAGGACTTTCGTAAAGACGTGAACCTCGAGGTGTACAACGAGGCCGGCCAAATCGTCCAGCGGTACAGCATCTACTCCTGCTGGGTCTCCGAGTACCAGGCCCTCCCCGATCTCGATGCCAACGCCAACGCGGTGGCCGTCCAACACATCAAGCTGGAAAACGAGGGCTGGCAGCGCGAGTTCAGCCTACCGGACGAGACGGAGCCCACCTTCACCCAGCCGGCTTGACAGACTCGTGCAAACCCCAACTAGCTCACAACTGCTGGACGCCTGGGCCGCCGCAGCCCCGTTGGCCGCGAGCGCCCGGGCTCTCGCGCTGGTCCTCGCGGCAGATCCGGAGGAGCAGCCCGCGCGGCTCGCGTCATTGCCGGTCGGCCGGCGCGACAGCAGGCTGCTCGAGCTAAGAAGCCGGCTCTTCGGCCCGACGCTAAAGGCTGTCGGCACCTGTCCGAGCTGCGGAGAGAACCTCGAGCTCGAGACGGAGGCCGGCGCGCTGGCGCCGGCACCCGCGGAGGAGGACGCGGAGGGGGTCGAAAGCGTCATCCTCGGCTCCTGGACAGCCCGCTTCCGGCTGCCCAACAGCTACGACCTGGCGGCCCTGGAGGGCCAAGCCGACCCGGCCGAGGCCCACCGCTCATTGCTGGCCGGCTGTCTGCTGGAAGCGACCTCGGAAGGCCGACAGGTGGAGGCCAACGGCGTTCCCGATGAGCTGGCCCAAGCGATCGGCCGGCGAATGGCCGAGCTGGACCCGCTGGCTGCGCCCGAGGTGGCCGTCGACTGCCCTGAATGCGGTCACACCTGGGTGGCGCCCCTCAACCTGGCGGTCTTCGTCTGGACCGAGGTGGATGCCTGGGCGCGGCGGACTCTGCACCAGGTGCACGAGCTCGCGTCTGCCTACTCCTGGACGGAGGAGACCGTGCTCGCGCTCAGCCCGGCCAGACGGGCGCGCTATCTGGAGCTGGTGGCCGGATGAAGGATCTCATCGAGATCCTGGTAGCGCGAGCGGCCGGGCTCGAGGTGGCGCTGGCGCCAAGCGTCGGGTCACTCTACGACCCTGCGTCCGGCTCAGACTGGGACCGCTCCTGGCTCGATGAGGTCTTGGACGCGGTCGTTGCTCCGCAGCGGCCAGACCGGTCGCATTTGACCAAGCCCTCGGCATTCGGTCCAATCCCGGCGCCGGCCGCGGCCCGGTCGGTTGAGGCGACAATGCCGGCAGCCGGAGCGCTGCCGGCCCCGGGCGCGCCGACCGCGTCGCCGAAACCTCCCCGGCCGAAGACCCGGGCGGCCTCGCCGGTCCAGTCCTCACGGCCCGTGAGCCGCACTTTTGAACACGCCCGGGCGAGGGTCGAAGCCGCGCCCGAGCGCGGTCCTGTCGCCAGTCCTCCGCCGGCGACCGCCTCAGCGCTGCGCCCGCAAACCGCGCGCTCTGCCACCAGTCATGCGTGGCAGGGGCAGGAGTCTGCATCCGGCGAGACGCCGCGTCCCGGTGAGGCGGTGTCACCGTCATCTGCGGGCCGGTCGTCGGCGCCCTCCGGCCCGGCGAAGTTGGAGCTGAGTGATCAGAGGCCGGCCGCTCTCACCGAGCCAACCCTGGCCACGGCCGGGGCCACCCTAGGGGTCAGAGCCGGCGGCAGTTCTTCCGCCGATGGCGGCATGGAGACCGTCGGCGAGACCGTGGTCAACGTAACGATCGGCCGCGTGGAGTTGCGCGCGGTCATGCCTGCTGCTCGGCCCCAGCCCGGGATTCCCACGCCCAAGCCGTTTCCTTCGCTGGAGGAGTACCTAGAGCGGACCAGCGAAGGCAGAGCGTGAGCAATTACCTCGCGATTGGCACGGTCACCGCCGCCCTGGAGCTGATCCTCCAGGCGCCCGTCGCGTCCGCCGTACCCGGGGCCCACGTGAGCAGTGACCGCCCCGCGGGCGCGGCATTCAAGCCGAAGATGGGCGTCAACCTCTACTGCTACGCCGTCGTACCGAACCCGGCCTGGCGAGGCACCGACCTGCCGACACGGAGGTCCGACGGAAACCTGGAGCAGGTGCCGCAAGCCGGTGTCGACCTCCTCTACCTGATGACCGGCTATGGCGACGACATCGCGCTGGAGCCGCAGCGGGCAATTGCCGCCGTAGTGGCGACCCTCCATACCCAGCCGATCATCACGAAACCGGTCATCGACACAGTGACCGCTCAGGCCAGTCTCATCAACAACCCCATCCATGCCGAGCTCAAGAACAGCGACCTCGGCGCCCAGGTCGAGCCGGTTCGGCTTTGTCCGATCGAGATGAGCACCGAAGAGCTCTCGAAGCTATGGTCGGTTTTCGAGAGCCCCTACTCGCTGTCCGTCGCCTACAGGGCCGGGGTCGTGCTGCTGAACGCGCCGGGCGCCGTGGCCAAGGCCCCCCCGGTGCTCCGAAGGGACGTCGAAGCGCTTGCATCGGCCGCTCCCCAGGTCGACAGGGTCGTGTCGGCAGCGGGCGTTGGTGCTCCCATCACAGCCGGAAGCAAGATCCGGGTTTTGGGCTCCGGCCTGGCCGCCGGCACCCCAGTCGTGCGCCTGGCCAGCGGCGACGTCACGCCTGACGGTGCCACCGACCGGCAGGTGAGTGCAACCCTGCCCGGCAACCTGGCCGCGGGGCCGCAGCCAATCCAGGTCGTTATTCGGCTCTACCTCGGTGACCCGCCGCTGCCCCATCCGGGTGCCATCTCCAACCTCGTCCAGTTCGTCCTTCACCCCACAATCACCGCGGTCGGCCACGGCAACAGCACGCCCGCCGGCGGCGGACTGATCAACATCACAGTGAACGTCACGCTGGACGTAAGCGTCGGTACCGCCCAGAGCCTGCTGGTGCTCCTCCGGCAGCCGGCCACAGGCCGGGTGCAGTACATGTTCCAATCTCCGGCCCGCAACGCGACCACAAGCACACCGGCTTTCCCGATCCGGGTCAGGCCAGGGACCTATGTCGCCGAGGTCCAGGTCGACGGCGCAGCCAGCCAGTCCGTGAATCCGCCCCAGGTGACCCTGGCATGACCGGCTCGGCCGCAGCATCCAAACCGACATGGCTGGAAGAGAACCAGCGCCTGCTCATGTCGGAGGTCGCCCGCCTATCGGGTCTGTTGGAGGCCGCCAGTCGGGGTGAGCGTCAATCGCCCCCGATTGCGGCCGCCGAGGACATTTCGGGCTCAGCCCTCGCCTCTCTGGCGGCGGCACTCGGCCTCAGCGACTTCGAGCGTGACCTGCTCGTCCTTTGCGCAGGGGTGGAGCTCGACTCCAGGCTGCCCGCTCTTTGCGCAGCGGCGCAGGGCGACCCCACGCGGCCGTACCCCACCTTCGGGCTGGCGCTGGCCGCCCTACCCAACGCCCACTGGAGCGCGATCCGGCCCAGTGGGCCGCTGCGCCACTTCCACCTGTTGGAACCGACCAGCGGAGGGATCGCCATCACGCAGGCGCCGCTCCGGATCGACGAGAGGATCCTTCACCAGCTGGCCGGGCTGCCTCAGCTGGACGAGCGAATCGAGTCTCTGCTGGAGCCTCCCAGCGCACCCCGCGAACCCACGGCCAGCCAGAGCCGGCTGGCCGAGCAGGTGGGCGCCACCTGGTCCGCTGGGAGCCAAGATGAGATTCCGGTCATCCAACTATGGGGTGGCAACCCGAGCGATCAGCGAACGCTTGGCGAGGCCGTCTGCGCCGTGGTCGGCCTCGCGCTGCGCGCCATGTCCGGCGACGCCCTGCCCACCGACTCCCGCGAGCTTGCTGAGTTCCAGACGCTCTGGTCGCGGGAGGCGGCCCTGGCCCCTCTCTGTCTGCTGCTGGACTGCGGTGACCTCGACCGCGGCGACCGTGTGCGCGAGTCGGCGGTCAACCGGCTGTTGGACTCGTCGCGGTTCCCCCTGATCCTGTGCGGCCGCGAACCGCGCACCACCCGCCAGCGGACGATGATCGGTTTCGAGGCCCGGCCCCCGATGGCCGTCGAGCAGCGCGCCCTTTGGGAGCACCAGCTCGGCGGCTCCGCCGTGCTTCTCAACGGTGATCTGAACCGGCTCGTCGCCCAGTTTCAGCTCAGCCCGCCGCGAATCCGGGCCGCCTGCGCCGAAGCCACTGGAAAGGCCAGGCTGGCCGGCTCCGCCCCGAACCGAGTGTGGATGGGCGAGGCTCTTTGGGAGGCCAGCCGGGTCCAGGCCCGCCTGCCCCTCGACGAGCTTGCTCAGAGAGTCGAGACGCAGGCCGATTGGGAGGACCTTGTGCTGCCCCGGGCCCAGCTCGAGACCTTGCACGAGATCGAACTGCACGTGCGCCATCGCGCGCGTGTCTATGAGGACTGGGGATTTGCGGTGAGGTCACGCCGTGGCCTGGGCATCACGGCGCTGTTCGCCGGTCCCAGCGGGACGGGCAAGACACTGGCGGCGGAGGTGCTCGCCAACCGCCTTCGCCTCGACCTCTACCGAATCGACCTGAGCCAAGTAGTCAGCAAGTACATCGGCGAGACCGAAAAGAATCTCCGACGGGTCTTCGATGCAGCCCAGCAGGCCGGCAGCTGCCTGCTGTTCGACGAGGCGGACGCGCTCTTCGGACGCCGTAGCGAGGTCAAGGACAGCCACGACCGCTACGCCAACATCGAGGTGGGCTACCTCTTGCAGCGCATGGAGGCATATCGGGGTCTGGCCGTCCTGACCACGAACATGAAGGAGTCGCTCGACCCCGCTTTCCTCCGCCGGCTCCGGTTCGTGGTCCACTTTCCATTCCCGGACGAGCTGCTCAGGGCTGAGATCTGGCGGCGTATCTTCCCGCGTGCTACGCCCACCGAAGGCCTGGACGTCGAGAAGCTGGCCCGTCTCGACATGGCGGGCGGGAGCATCCACAACATCACCCTGCAAGCGGCGTTCCTGGCGGCGGAAGACGGTACGTCAGTCGAGATGCGGCACTTGCTGAGAGCGGCCCGCGGGGAAGGCGCGAAGATCGGGCGCCCGCTCATGCCGGCCGAGGTGAGGGGCTGGGCATGAGGCTCAGGATCGACCTCCACATCGAGGAGCTCGTGCTCCAGGGCGTCGCCCCGCGCGACCGCCTGCAGGTGGCCGCGACGCTGCGCTCGGAGCTCGCGAAGCAGGTGCTCCGGAGCGGGCTGCCGGCCGGCTTGGGCGCCCTGTCGGGCCGCGATCTTGTCGCTGCCCGGCCGCTCGCGTTGAACCGCGGCGGGGGGCCGGAGGCGGTCGGCCGGGCGGTCGCCGGTGGCGTGTGGAGGACCCTGCAGGGAGATATCCGATGAGCGGCTTCCCAGGCTCACCGAAGGTGCTGAAGGGCGCGGTGATCGGCATCGATCCCACCGCCCCACGCTTCAGTGTGATCGTCTTCCAATACAACCCGGACACGCTCACGCGCACCCTGCAGCCGAGGGCCGCTGAGGCTGGCGCCGGGGGTGGGGCCAGCAAGTCGGAGGTGCTGCGGCTGCAGGGCCCGCCGCAGGAGACCATCCACCTGGACGTCGAGATCGACGCTGCCGACCAACTCGGCCAGGGCGATCCGATCGCCCAGGCGCTGGGCCTGCACCCGACGCTGGCTTCGCTCGAGACCCTGATGTACCCGAGCTCATCTCGGGTGATCGCCAATCAGATCCTGGCCGCGATCGGCATCATCGAGGTCATCCCGCCCGAGGCGCCGCTGACTCTCCTGATTTGGGGACCCAAGAGGATCCTTCCAGTCCGGCTCAACGAGCTGAGCATCACCGAGGAGGCTTTCGACCCCAACCTGAACCCGATCCGGGCCAAGGTCGGCATCGGCGCCAGGGTCCTGACCTACGACGACCTGGGCCTGCTTTCGCCCGGAGGCGCCATCTTCATGGCCCACCAGGTCGTCAAAGAAGCGCTCGCCCTGATCGGGACGGCTGAGTCGCTGGCCACCGCACCCTCGCCACTGCGCTTTTTGCCGGGTGGCTTCTAGCCATGTTCGAAGCCACCAGCCGCTACTACAAGGTTGACGACGCCAACCTGACTGTCACCCTCCCAGACGGCAGTACCCGATCGGTCTCCTACAAGCGGCGACGGTTCATTGCCGACCCCAGCTCACTGCCCGCACTGGAGCACATCGCCGTCCACGGCGAACGCCCAGACCTGCTCGCCAGCCGATACTTCGGCGAACCCACCCAGTTCTGGCGGCTTTGCGACGCTAACCGCGTCATCCGGCCCGCCGAGCTTACGGAGACCGCAGGCCGCCCGCTGGCCGTGCCTGTGATAGGTCCTTAGGTGGCGCGATGCTGACCAGCATGTTCGGGGTCAAGCTGGTGCTGTGGATCGGCAAGTCGGTGCCCATCCCGTGCCCACTGCCGCTCCTCGAGGCGCTAACCCAGGTCCAGGTCACCCTTGACGACGCGCACGGGGACGGCTTCGACCTGACGTTCACGATGGGCCGCCAGCCAGGAGGCGCCGACTACGCGTCGCTGCTCACAGGCGTGCTCGACCCCTTGAACCTGGTCCTCATCGGCGTGGTCATGGGTGTCGAGCCGGAGCCTTTGATCAACGGCGTGATCACGGAGCACCACCTCGTGCCGACCGACGAGCCCGGGATGGCCACCCTCACGGTTCGCGGGCGCAGCGTACTGCTGCGGATGAACCTGGAGGAGAAGAGCGCGAAGTACCAGAACATGAATGACACACTCGTCGTTTTCCAGGTGCTGGGCTCCTACGCCCAGTACGGCATCGTTCCGACCGTCATCGCGCCAAGCACAGTCTTCAAGATCGAACTGCAGGGCAACACCACACAGCACGAGGCCGACCTGCCATTTCTGCGCAGGCTCGCCCGGCGCAACGGGTTTGTCTTCTACCTGGAGCCGGTCACCATAGGCGTGACCGGCGCTTACTTCGGACCCGAGAACCGCCTCGGGATCCCTCAGCCCGCCCTCACCAAGAACATGGGCGGCGCGTCCAACCTGAAGAACATCAGCTTCGCCAATGACGGGCTGGCGCCAACCGGCGCCAAGGGCTCCTTCGTGGAGCCGATTTCCAAGACCAGCATCCCGATCCCGTCAGTGCCCCCACTACGCATGCCGCCTTTGGCTTCCAGCGCGACTCCGACCAGCCGAACGGAGCTCCTCCGCGAAAGCGCCAACCAGCCGGCGGCCGAGGCGCTGCTCGGAGCACTGGCCGCGGCCACGAGGTCGCCCGAACCGGTCACGGCTCACGGCGAGGTGGACGCCATCCGCTACGGGACCGTGCTGCGACCGCGGCGGCTTGTGGGAGTACGGGGGGTCGGCATGAGCTACGACGGTTTCTACTACATGAACCGCGTCACGCACAAGATCAGCGTGGGGGGTGGATACACGCAGCAGTTCAGCTGCAAGCGCGAAGGAACGGGAGCCCTGCTCCCGCTGGTGCGGCCATGAGCGGCGAAGGCGGCGACTTCTATGGCAAGTACCGCGGGATCGTGAGCGACAACCAGGACCCCTTGATGCTGGGCCGGGTCAAGGCCCGAGTACCGGACGTCACAGGCGACGACGAATGCGGCTGGGCGACACCATGCCTGCCCTTCGGCGGCAGCCAGACGGGTTTCTTCGCGCTCCCGACGGTGGGCGCCGGAGTCTGGATCGAGTTCGAGCACGGCGACCCGGACTACCCGATCTGGAGTGGGTGCTGGTGGGGCTCGGTGGCCGACCTGCCGCCGCTCCTGCTGTCTCCTCCCTACAAAAAGGTGATTATCCAGACCGAGGGTGGCCAGGTCATCACGCTCGACGACACGCCTGGCGTGGGCGGCATCACCCTGCAGACGTCGGGTGGCGCCAAGCTCACGCTCAGCGACCTCGGCATCCAGATCGACAACGGTCAGGGCGGCACCGTCATGCTCACCGCCAACCAGGTCATCGTCAATCAGGGCGCCCTGGAGGTCATGTGATGCCAGGGTCGATCGTCCACCTGGGCGCCCAGGTCGTCTGCGTCCATATGGGCCAGGCCATGCCAACCACCACCAGTCCAAACGTCATGGTCGCCGGCCAGCCGGCGGTCACACTGGCCGCTCCTTACACCGTGGCCGGCTGCCCGTTCGTGTTGCCCTCCGGCACCGGGCCCTGCGTCACCGCCCAGTGGGTCATGGGGGCGACGCGCGTCACGTCCTTCGGCGTGCCACTTGTGATCCAGGGCGGCCAGGCGGTGTGTGTGCCGACCGGCACGGGCCTCCAGGTCCTTGTCGTCCAACCGCGGGTGACCGTGACATGAGCCAGATCGACTTTCCGTTCCACCCTGGACCGCTTGGCGGGACCGCCACCGTGGACGAGGACGCCCACATCCGGCAGTTGATCGAGCAGGTGATCTTCACCGCCCCAGGCGAGCGGGTCAACCGCCCGACCTTCGGCAGCGGGGTTCGGCGCCTTCTCTTCGGGCCGATCAGCGACCCCGTGGTCTCGGCCGCGCATATGGCGGTCCAGGGTGCCCTCCAGCAATGGTTGGGCGACCGAGTGGCCGTCCAGGACGTGAGTGTGGAGGCGCAGGACTCGACAATCACGATCACGGTCTCCTACCGCGTGGCCTCGCGGAGCCAGCCGCAGACTGCGCAGTTCTCGAGAGAGTTGTGAACCGCTTCCAATTCCGCTGTGGCAGTGAACAGCGGCGGGCAGTCGTGGCGGCCGCCGCCAGCCCCCTGAATGGCATTGACTTCCTCGAGGTCGACGCCACCCAGAAACTAATCACGGTCCACTTCTTCCATAACCTGGTCAACCCTCTCACCACGATCAGCATCGCGATCGACGGCGGGGTGCGGATCCACCCCGTGGTCACCGTCGTGGATCCCCCGGCCGGGGACGTGCTGACCGTGCACTACGACCAGCTGGGAGACTTTTCGACCTACCGCTTCCGTCTGCGCGTTTCCGACATCTCCGACGACACGCCGGTCGGATACGATCCGCCGCTCTCTCAGGTCGACTTCTCCTTCCGAATCGACTGCGACCCTGGCCTCGACTGCGAGCCTCTCGAGTGCCCACCCGTCGTGCGGGAGGAGCCCGAGATCGACTACCAGGCTCGCGACTACGCCAGCTTCCGCCGCCTGATGTTCGACCGACTTGCCGGCGTCACGCCGACCTGGACCGAGCGCAACCCCGCCGACTTCGGCGTCGCCATGGTCGAGCTCTTCGCCTACCTCGGAGACCAGCTCACCTACGCCCAGGATGCCGTAGCCACGGAGGCGTACCTGGCGACGGCGCGGCGCCGCACGTCGGTGAAACGGCACGCGCGGCTGCTCGACTACCACATGCATGAGGGCTGCAATGCCCGGGCCTGGGTGCACTTCAGGGTGGCGCAAGGCTCTCCGAACGTGGTGCTGCCTAGCGGATCCCTACTCCTCACGGGGGGCGCAGGTGGTCCGGTCATCGATCCGGGCACGGTGGACGTCGATGCGCTGTTGGCGAGGGAGCAGCCGGTCGTCTTCCAGACCGTGGAGCCGGCGACGCTGCGAGAGACGCAGAACACCATCCGCATCTACACATGGGGCGACTTCGACTGCTGCCTGCCGGCCGGTTGCACGGCGGCCACCCTTCGGGAGGACAACCCGCTCCAGCTCAGCCTCGGCGACGTCCTGGTGTTTGAGGAGGTGCTCGACCCGGCCCAAGGGGTAAGTGCGGGCGCCGACCCCAGGCGCAGGCACGCCGTCAGGCTGACGCGGGCCGACTCCGGTCGCGACCTGGAGGCCGGAGTAAACATCGTGCGGATCGAATGGGCGGCAGCCGACGCGCTCCCATTGCCCCTTTGCGTTTCCGTGACCCTCGACGGCCAAGGCTTCGACGACGTGAGCGTCGCCCGCGGCAACATCGTCCTGGCCGACCATGGCCGGCTCTTGGACCCAGGCCCGCTCGATCGTAACCAGGCCCCAACCGCCGGGCTCTATCGGCCGCGGCTCCAGACCGGTCCCCTCACGTTCGTGGGCGCCACCGTCGATCGCGCCCAGCCGGCCGCGGCTGCGATGACCTTCGACCCCCGCCGCGCCACTCCGGCCATCAGCCTCTCCGACGACTCCGGCCAGGGCTGGCAGGCGCGTCGCGACCTGCTGTCGAGCGGTGCGTTCGCGACCGACTTCGTGGTCGAGATGGACGACGAGACGTTGGGCGGACTTCGATTCGGGGACGGCGTCCACGGTATGGAGCCGGACCCCGACCGCACGTTCGCGGCCCTCTATCGAGTGGGCAACGGGACAGCCGGCAACGTGGGCCGCAACACGATCTCGCGGGTGGTTCTGGTGGGAGGCGGGGTGGAGCTCGTGCGCAACCCGCTCCCGGCTCAGGGAGGGACCGACCCCGAGCTGGTGGAACGCGTGAAGCTGATGGCACCCCACGCTTTCCGGACTCAGCTGAGGGCGGTGAATGAGGCCGACTACGCTGAGGTCACAGAGCGGCGCCCGGACGTAATGAAGGCGCGAGCTCAGTTCCGCTGGACGGGAAGCTGGTACACGTCCTTCGTCACCGTCGACCCGGTCGGGGCGACAGAGCTGCCGGCGCCACAGAGGACGGCGGTGGCATCCTACCTGGACCTCTACCGAATGGCAGGCTGGGACGTCGAGGTGGAGTCGTCCGTCGAGGTCCCACTGGACGTGGCGCTGAAGGCTTGCGCGAGTCCGGGGTACCTGGCCGCGCACGTCAAAGCGGCGCTGGCTGCGGCCCTCGGGGCCGGAAGACTGGCCGACGGCGGCCGGGCTTTCTTCCATCCCGACAACTTCACATTCGGCCAGCCCCTGTTCCTCAGCGCACTGTACCGAGCCGCGCTGTCGGTGCCGGGCGTCAAATCTCTCTTGATCGAGAAGCTGGAGCGCAAGGGCCAGCCGTCCACCGCCGCCTTCGACCTCGGCGAGTTGACGGTCGGGCGCTTCGAGGTCATCCGCTGTGACAGCAACCCGAGCTTCCCCGACCACGGCCGGCTGGCGCTCGAGGTGGTGTGAAGTGAGCCTGGCCGACCCTCTGGTCAACACCTGCGGCTGCTGCGGACTCATCGGGCCGGTCGGGGCATGCGGCTGTCCCGCGGAAGGCGGCGCGAGCACGCGGCCGGGGTTGCCGGCCATCCCCTACCGCGTGGGCACACACAGCAGTTTCCTGTTGGCCATGCAGGCTGCGCTCGACCACCAGGCAGCCCTTGGAGCATTCACGACCCGGGACGCCGCCGACCCGGTGATCGGCCTGCTCGACGCATGGGCCACGGTGCTCGACGTGGTCACTTTCTACCAGGAGCGCATCGCCAACGAGGGCTTCCTGCGCACGGCGACCGAGCTGAAGTCGGTCTACCAGCTGGCGGCGGAGATCGGCTACGTACCCTCGCCAGGGGTGGCAACCACCACCTTCCTGGCCTTCGAGGTCGAAAGCGGGAAGGGAGCACCGGCCAGCGTGCCGATCGATGCAGGCGTCAAGGTCCAGAGCCTCCCAGGGCCTGGCGAGAAGCCACAGACGTTCGAGACGGTCGAGGCGATCACCGCGCGGCCTGAGTGGAACAGCCTCCGGGCAAGGCAGATCGACCCCATGCGGATGCCCCGCTCGGGAGACCAGACCGTTTACCTCAGCGGAGTCGGGACCGGGCTGAAACAGGGCGATCACGTGCTCGTGGTCTGGAAGAACGGGGTCGCTCAGGCCGATCTCCGGAGGGTGGCGGCCGTGGTCCTCGACAACGACCTGCAGGTCACAGTGGCAACCCTCGACAGCAAGACCGCCGGCTCCGTCACTCTGCCCGCCTCACCGCCTACGGCGGGCGTTTACGCGCTGCGCCAGAGCGCCCATCTGTTCGCGTACAACACGCCGCCCTGGCTCTCGATGTCGCAGAAGTTCCGCGAGGAGTACGTGGCGGCGATGTCCACTTCTTACACGACCGCCACGATCGGCACGTACGCCACATACCCCACATACCTCACGTACGCCAAGCTCGCCACGACCACGACGGCGAAGGACTGGCCCGGCTTCTCAATAACCGGCGTGCGGACCAGTCCGTCGATCGTCTTTCTGGACGCCACCTACCCTAAGGTTCTGCCCGGCTCCCTGGCCGTGCTGCGGGTTCCCGACCCCTTCGCGCGCGTCTTTAATGTAAAGGCGGTCGACCGGGTGGCCGCGGCGGCCTTCACTGTCGCTGGCGACGTCACCCAGCTCACGCTCGACCCAGACCCCGTGGCGAATTTCGACACGCGGCTTCGAGACACCGAGGTCCTGCTGCAGAGCGAGATGCTGCCGGTCGCCTGGCCGGACAGCGCCTCGGTGACCGGCAGCGCGATCGTCTTTGAGACCACCGTGCCCGGCCTGGCCGGCGGGCAGAGGCTGTCCTTCAGTGGGCCGGTGGACACCACCGGGCCGGGCGTCGGGGAAGCCTCTGAGGTGGTGGTCATCGACCAGGTGGTCGACAGCGACCCGCACCACACTCAGGTCACGCTGCGCACCGCTCTGCAGAACAGGTACCTCCGGCGGCGCCTCACCGTCTGCGCAAACGTGGCGCTGGCGACGCACGGCGAGAGCAAGACCGACGTCCTCGGCAGCGGCGACAGCTCGCAGCAGTTTCAGCGTTTCGGCCTCAAGGAGTCGCCCCTCACTTTCGTCCCGTCGGCGAGGGGCGGAGGCGCAGAGTCGACGCTCGACGTGCACGTCAACGGAGTCAGCTGGCACGAGGTGCCTACTTTGGATGGGCGCAACCCCCGGGACCGGGTCTTCCTCACCCACATCAGCGACGACGGCAAGCTTTCGGTCGAGTTCGGCGACGGCGTCACCGGGGCTCGGCTGCCGACGGGCGCCGAGAACATCAGCGCCAAGTACCGGGTCGGGATCGGCCTGGGCGGACGCGTGCGGGCCGGCCAGCTCACTCTTCTTCAGACCCGACCTCTGGGGCTCAAGACCGTCAGTAACCCGATGCCCGCCACCGGGGGTGCGGATCCCGAGCAGGTTGCCGACGCCCGGCGGAACGCGCCTCTCACCGTGCTCACCTTCGGCAGGGTCGTCTCACTGACCGATTTCGAGAGCTTCGCAGCGGCATTCGCAGGCATCGCGAAAGCCCGTGCAGCCTGGCTCTGGGACGGCCATCGGCGGATCGCACACGTGACGGTGGCTGCGAACGGGGGCGCCGCGGTCGACAACCTGACGCTGGCAAACCTCGCCGGCTCCATCGCAGCGGCCAGCGATGGACGGCAGCCCTTTCGCGTCGACTCCTTCGACAGCGTCACCTTCGACCTGTCGGCGCGGCTCTATCGCGATCCCGACTACGAGTGGGCGCGCGTACGCGTGGCAGCCATCGCCGCCATCCGCACCGGCTTCGCTTTCGACGCGCGTGGGTTTGCCGCGCCGGTAACCGAAAGCGAGGTCATGGCTGCCCTGCAGTCGCTGCCAGGTGTTCTGGGAGTGAGGCTGGCCGGGCTGAACCTCACCGGCGCGACGGTCATGCCCAACCCGATCTTGTCAGCCCTGCTCGCGCGCCTCGAGAACACAAAAGTGAAGGCGGCGCAGCTGCTCGCGGTCAACCCGGCGGGCATCGACATCCAGGAGCAGAAGTGAGCTACACGGCGGCGGACATGCTGCGCCTGCTGCCCGAGGTCTACCGCGACCGGGACGCCGGACTGCGTGTGGCCAACCAGCCCGGGCCACTGGAGGCGCTGCTTGCCGTCATCGCCGAACAGGCCGACGCCGTGGACGCGGACGTGCTGCAGCTCTACGACGACTGGTTCGTCGAGACCTGCCAGGCCTGGCTGGCGCCATACATCGGAGACCTGCTGGCGGTGCGCTACCTGAATCCTGTCACCGCCGTAACGGGGAGCGCTCGGGCTTTCGTCGCCAACACGCTCCGCTACCGGCGGGCCAAGGGCACGGTCACGGTGCTCGAGCTGCTGGCGGCGGATGTCAGCGGTTGGCGCGCCCGCGCTGTGGAGTACTTTCAGCTCCTCGAGACCACCCAGTACGTCAAGCACCTGCGCCCGCGCAACTGGCGCACGCCCGACCTCCGGAACACAGGAGCGATGGAGCTGCTGGGCGGCCCCTTCGATTCGATCGCCCACACGGCGGAGGTCCGCAGTATGGCCAGGGGCGGCCGCTACAACATCTGCAACGTCGGCCTCCACCTCTGGCGGCTGCAAGGTTACCCGCTGACCAAGGTTACGCCCCGGGCTGCGCAAGGCCATCCCCTGAGCTATACCTTCAGCCCGCTGGGGATCGACCAACGCCTCTTCAACCTCGCCCCCGAGGCGGCGCTAGCGGACCGCCTGGTGACCGAGCTGGACGTCCCCGACCCGCTGCGGCGGCGGCCACTCTTCGATGAGCTCGAGGCGCACCGAAAGACGCCCGCGACGCCACTCGCGTACTTCGGCGGGCTTGAGCCTGTGCTCCGATTGTTCACCGCCAGCGCCGAGATCGCGGCTAAAGACATCTACGTATGCGACCTCAGCCAGTGGACGGCGCCAAAGGCCGGCGTCGCGGTGGACCCGGTGCTCGGCCGGCTGGTCGCCTCGGGCGCGGCCTTCGTGCCTGTCCGGGTCAGCTACTGCTATGGCTTCAGCGGCGATCTGGGCGGCGGCCCTTACGACAGGCGCCTGGCCATTCGCTGCTGGTACGAGCCCAAGGTGAGGCCGGTCGACTGGCAGGCCGGGGTGCTGGCGACCGCACCAGCCAACTCCACACAGCCCTACCCCGACCTGGTCACGGCCGTTGACGCCTGGAACCAGTTCATCGGCCAGTTTGCGCCGGCCTTCGGCGTGATTGCCGTCGAGGACAGCGCGACATACGACGTGAGCACGCTGGCCGACATCAAGGTGCCGGCGGGTAGCCGATTGGCCATCGTGGCGGCGGGCCTGCCGCGCCCTAATGTGCTGGGCGACCTGGACCCAATCCTGCGCCGACCTCACCTGCTCGGTGACGTGAATGTGGTGGGCACGGCTCCGGCGCTTGCCCAGGACCCAGGCGACCTGATCATCGAGGGCCTGCTGGTGGAAGGTGGCGTGACCGTCAAGCCCGGCAACCTGGGCGGGCTTCGAATCGAGCACTCCACCCTGGTGCCGCGGGCGAACATTGCCAGCCTCCAGGCGTCGGCCAACCCGCTGCTCCGAGTGGTCGTCTGCCGCAGCATCAGCGGCCGGCTGAGCCTGCCCGACGCCATCACGCATCTTGGGCTGCAAGACTCGATCGTCGACGGCGTCGTCTCGCTCTCCAATCCGCAGCCGGTGCCGGCCATCACCTCCTCGCATACCCCGGTGGTGGTGGAGACGAGCACCGTCCTCGGCGAGACCGAGGTGCAGACGCTGGAGGCCAGCGACAGCCTCTTCTACCAGCGGGTCAGCGTGGCGCGGAGGCAGGCGGGCTGTGTCCGCTTCAGCTACCTGCCTGAGGCGTCGGTCACGCCGCGGCGATTCCGCTGCGAGCCCGACCGGGCGATCTCCGCGTCCAAGAGCCCGCCCGCCGACGAAGTGCGCCGCCGCCTGCTTCCCGCCTTCACGTCAGTCGTCTACGGCAGCAGCGGCTACTGCCAGCTTCACCGCAGCACGGCGGTCGAGCTGCGCACGGGGGCCGAGGACGGTTCCGAGATGGGGGCATTCTCCTTTCTGAAGCAGCCACAGCGGGAGCAGAACCTGCTCGCCGCCCTGGATGAGTACCTCCGCGCCGGTCTGGCGGCCGGGATTTTCTTCGTCACCTGAGGGAGCTGACATGAGGGCCGACATCACCCGATCGACGTACCGACCGGCGAAGCGCTTCAGCGGCGTGCGGATGCAGCAGGGGCGGGTTCAGCTCGACGCCGACTGGAACGAGCAGCTTGACATCCAGGCCCATCTCGACCACACGACGACGCTCGACGTGGTTGGCCCGTGCGGGGTGCCCGAGACCGGCGGCGGATTCGAGGTCGGCTTGACCCCGGGCGGCAAGGACCTGAGCCTGAGCGCAGGTCGGATTTACGTCGATGGCTTCCTCTGCGAAAATGCCGCCGAGTGGGTCGGCGTGACGGCCATCACCAACGGCGAGCTCACGCTCCCCAACCTGCTGGTGGACGGCGCTCCGGTATCGGCCGGCCAGTGGTTCGAGATCTCAGGACAGGGGGCGATACCGACGCCGCCACTGGCCCAGGTCGACAGCATCGACAACGCGGGCAAGATCAAGTTCGCCACGTTGGGCAACTACGGAGCGCTCATGGGCGTCACCGTGCGCCGAGTGACAACGTACCTGACCCAGACCGACCTGCCAAACCCGGCCCACGCCAAGGCCGGGCCCCCGGCAAGCATCGACCTGGCGACCGGGGACTACGCGGCCTATCTCGACGTGTGGCAGCGCGGCCTCACCGCGCACGAAGACACCTCGCTGCTCGAGAAGGCGCTGGGTGGGCCGGACACCGCTTTCCGATCGAAGACTGTCTGGCAGCTGCAGATCATCGAGATCAAGAACCCTCAGGGGCCGCTGGGTTGCGACGTCCAGTTCCCGGATTGGGATGCCCTCGTGCACCGGCAGCTGGGCGCCATGGCCGCGCACGGCAAAGTGCCCGACCAGCAGTCTGGCGACCCTCTGTGTCTGCTGCCGCCCGGCAGCAACTACAACGGGCTGGAGAACCAGCTTTACAGGATTGAGATCCACACGCCTGGGCAGCTGGGCACGGCAACCTTCAAGTGGTCCCGCGAGAACGGTTCGGTGGAAGCCCGCTGGCTGAGCGTGAGTGGTCAAGAGATCAAGGTAGACAGCACCGGCCGCGACAGCGTCCTCGGCTTCACCGGCGCCGGTGCGATCGAGCTAGTGGACGACTCCAACGACCTGCAGGCCGCGCCGAACCAGGTCGGTCTGATCAAGGGCTACACCGTCGCGGACGACACGACGATTGTCCTGCCCCAGTCCGTCAACCTCCAGAACAAGATGCCCGACAAGACGCTGAACCCGCGGATCCGGCGCTGGGAGAACGAGCAAGAGATCGCGACCGGCGCCGGTTGGATCCCGCTCGAGCGGGGTGTTGAGGTTCAGTTCGCCGACGGCGGAGCGTCCTACAACACCGGCGACTACTGGCTGGTCTCCGCGCGCACCGCCAGCGGCGCCGATATCGGCGACGTAGAGTGGCCGGTCGACCCGCTCGGCGTCCACCTGTTCAAGCCGCCGGACGGTGTCCGCCACCACTTCTGCCGGCTGGCCGTCTTCCACACCGCCGCCAACACGATCACGCTCGGCGGCGACTGCCGCGCCGAGTTTCCGTCGCTGGCCACCATCGACGCCGAGGATGTTGCCTACACGGGGTCCTGCGCTGGGGCCGGCCCGACGGTGGAAACAGCCCTCGACTTCCTTTGCGCCAACACACAGATCCCTGACCACAACCTCCACCTGCATGGAACCGGCATCGTTTGCGGGCTCCAGGTCGAGTGCGTCGGGAGCACGGACAAGCGCGTCATTGTCAAGACCGGCCAGGCGATTGCCCACGACGGGCAGGTCGTCAACTTTGCCGGCCAGCAGTTTGACGTCGTCACTGCAGCCAGCACTTACGACAACGCCCATCAGGGCGGTCCGCTGATTGTCACGGACACTCAGAAAGGCGACGGCGAGGCTTCCCTGTACATGGCCCTCGACCAGCAGAACACATGGGCGCTGGCGGTCGAGCCCTTCGACCCCTCCAAGGACACGCCCCAATCGCGGCTGGAAGGGACCCTGCTGAAGAACATCTACGACGACTGCATCAAGAATCTGCAGGTCTGGCTCCAGCAGCAACTGAACGACCCCAACAACACGAGCCCAGCCTCCAAGGCGGACCAGCTGAAGGCCGCTCTCGTCAACCTCAGCTACCAGGTGATCAACAAGAACACCGGCCAGAACATCTTCCTGTCGCTGCGCGAGCACAAGCTGCTGCTGGATTTCTACAACGGGCTCAAGCAGGAGCTCCAGAGCAATACGTACTGCGCGATGTTCAACAACGCCCGGCCGTACCCGGATTACACGAAATTCGCGCATCTGCAGAACCTGGGCATGGACACCGTGTTTGGCAAGGGCACTCACAATCGCCTGCGCCTACGCCCAGGTACCAATGACGCGTTCACAGTTGGCGCCGGCCTCAACCCGTTGAAACCCTCGATGACGCTGAACTGCTACGACATGAAGGCGGGCCAGCTCGTCAGCGTCATCGACCCACTGTCCGGCGTCAGCTTGAAGGGCAACGCAAACACCTCCAGCGGGGCCGACTCGGTGCGGGACGTCGCTTTCCTCAACAAGAACCAGATCTTCGTGATCATTCCGACCCGGGATGGCCAGAACACGATCATCCGGCCGGGCGTGATGGCCGGCTCGGACATCACCTGGGGTCCCCAGAGCATCCTGTGCGGCGTCAAGCTGATCACGCTTGCCACGACGGCAGCCGACAAGTCGCACCTATACGCCATCGGCCAAGGCACGGGCTTGTACAAGCTCGAAGTCAGTGACCTCAAGAACATCACCGCCACACTGGTGGGAGCGGGGTTCGAGGCGGTCGGACACCTGCGGATGACGGATGACGGGCGCGCCTTCGCGACGGCCGGCAACGCCAAGACCGGCGAGTTCAAGACCATCGAGACACGGACCGTCAGCAACCAGCCTGTGCCTGGCACCATCAACCTCGCCTTCTCAGGCTTCGACGACGTCGTCCTCGACGGCACAAACGTGTGGGCAACCGAAGGCCGGTCGGGGAATGCGAAGGCGGTCAGGCCTTATTCGATGACGGACGGGAAGCCGGCGGGCGGGGTCGAAATCTACCCGGGCGGCGTCCAGCTCGAGTACATGGCGAAGACCAATCAGGTCATGCTCGCCGAGCAGGCGGACTTCTCGCTTCGGCTCGTCGACGCCAAGCAGCACACGCTGGCCAGCCCATACCTCCTGCCAATGCAGGTCAACCCGGTCGCAATCGCCACCGATGGCACCAACGTCTACGTCCTCAACTATCTGAGCAACACGATCATTACGATCACCGATCGTGGGCTGCTGGATCCCAACTTCGCCACCAAACCGATCCTCGACGACCTCGCCGCCTACCGTGCGGCCGCGCTGAACGCCTTCGCCGATCTGACGGGCGGCTTCGCCGAGTACCTGAAGGACTGTCTATGTGATCACCTGCTGGTCGACTGCCCGGACCCTCAGGCCGACCCCAAGATCTATCTAGGCACCGTGCGCATCCGCGGCAGCCTGGTCGACCGGATCTGCAACCTGAACAAGCGTCGATACGTAAAGTCGTTCCCAACGGTCGGCTACTGGCTTTCGCTCTTCCCTGTGCTGCCCTTGTTCAAATGGGCGATCGCGCGGTTCTGCTGCATAACAATTCCCGACACCATGAGCAAGTACGAGGCCTCGACAGCAGGCTCGACGAGCCAGCCCGGCGACACAGGGTCCAACCCGGTGGAAACCCTGCAGCAGTGGCTGGGCACGGCTCACGGCGTGGACCTCTTCAGCTTCCTGGGCAATGCTCTCTCGAGCGGTGGAGTATTCGGCCAGCTGGTCCAGGACGCGTTCCTGCCGCCCAAGGGCCAGGCCCCGGACAGCTCGCCCCAGACGATTATCAGCAACCAGCCGCCGGCTGGCCAGGTCATGGGCGGAAGGGCCATCGCCGGTCAGCCGACCGCGACCGTGGTCGGAAACCTGAAGGCCGCCGGCGTCAACGTTGAGGTCACGCACTATAAGCCGAACCCCACGCTGTTCGCGCGTGCCGTGGGTTCCTACTTCACGGACCCAGTTCCGGGCAGCACCCTCACGCTGTACGACCAGGCAGGCATCGTCCAGGCCTACACGGTCCTGCCTCAAGGCCCGTCCGCGGACCTGCACACCCAGGTCACCGCGCTCACCCAAAGCGTCCAAGCCAAGGACCAGCAGATCAACCAGCTGACCAGCCAGATGGCGGACCTCCAGGTGCAGCAGGCGCAGCTGCTGGCTACCCAGCGTCAGCATTTCGAGGCAGTGAGCTCGCTGCAGGCCCTGGTCAGCGCACAGGCAGCGGCGACGTCGGCGCAAGCTGGACTCGCTGCACCCCAAGCGGCGGCGGTAACTTTGGCAATGCCCGTGGCGGCGCCCCAAGTCGCACCCGAAGCGGCACCCCTTGCAACACCTGAGGCGGCACCCCTAGCAACACCCGCGGCCGCACCTCTTGCAAAACCCAAGCGCCGACGTCGGTCGCGACCTTGATGCGGCGGCACGCCAAGCGCCACCCGCGGCGAAGGAGGCGGTTCCACCCAAGGGAAAGGTGACGGAGCTCACCGGGACCGGCCAGGCCGGAAAAGACCAGGGTTGTGGCACGGGGCGATGATCGAGTTCGCGCGCCAACGTATCGCGCACGGCTCGGCGCCTTTGCGCGCCGGGAGCTTTTCTGCCAGGGGCGGCCGGCCTCTCCCGGCGGCCACCCGTGTGCGGATGGAATCCGCTTTGGGACACGACTTCGGCAATGTGCGGGTTCACAGCGAAGGTGAGGCTCGCGATCTCGCTGCCAGCCTCGGCGCAGCGGCGCTGGCGGTGGGTCCGGATATCGCCATCGGCCCTGGACGGGAAGATCTGGAAAGCCCATCCGGCCGCCGGCTGCTGGCCCACGAGCTAGCCCACACGGTCCAGCAGGAGGGCGCGGCCTCGAACGGCCGGCCAGTACCGATCGTGGAGGACGCGGACGCCGAGGCCGACGCCAGCCGAGCCGCCGCGGCGGCCGAGTCCGGCGGCGGTGTCGGCGTGCGCCGGCGGCTCCTCCGGCCGGCGATCCAGCGGCAGCTCGAGACGCCCTTCGCCGGCCGCATTCGCTCGCCGGTGGTTGAGGAGTTCCTGACCCAGGAGACTGAAGCCATGTCAGGACTTCAGGGAATGCCGCTGACCCCTCTGGAGATCGACCTCGCGGGTACGGTCTTCGCGGACAGCATCGACTACTCGCGCGTCCGGCTCCTCCGCACGGTCGGGCCGCTCCAGTTCAAGACTGTGGGCAACGTCATCCGCGTCCCCGATTACTTCACGGTCGATCCTGCAGCGGCGTCGCGCCCGCGGCCGCGGTCGGTGGAAGAGATGCGGCACACGTTCATCCACGAGCTCACCCACGTGTGGCAGTACCAGCACGGCGGCACCAGCTATATCTCGTACTCGCTGGGCCCTCAGATCGCCGCTGGTCTGGCCGGCCGCGGCCGCAACGCCGCCTACTGCTACGACGCCGACGCGGCGCGGTCGTTCTGGAGCTTCACACCAGAGCAGCAGGGCCTGATCGTCGAGAACGCGTTCCTCATGCGCGAGTCGGGCCGAGCCCTGCTGTGTGACCCAAAGGGCCAGCTCGGCTGGGAGACAGACCCCGCCGTCATCGGTCCCCTGGTCCCGCTTCATGAACGCTATATCGCGCAGATGCGGGCGGCGCTGCCGGCCCCGGAAGCGGCAATCCGCATGCAGCGGGCCAGCGAAGTCATGGGCGTGGTGCCGGGGGCGGCGCTCGCCCCTGTGCCTCCCGAACACCAGCTGAGACAGGTCAAGCCGCTCCTCGAAGTCCGTTTCTAGTTGAAATGGAGTTCAACGGTGATTCCCCCGAAGGGGGAGATCGGCGGCTCCAACTTGAGCGGCGGCGGGTGTCGGGGATCCCCGATCTCGGGCGGCCGGGCAGCTCCTGGAGCCGGCTCGGGCAGGCCCTTGGGCGGCCGCACGAGCTCGGCCGTGTTGACCTGAGCGATCGCCCGCACTCGCAGCTCCAGGCCGTCCGACACCCGCCGCACGTAGGAGACCTCGGCAAACGCGTACAGCGGGAACTGCTGAGACAGAGCGTCGCCCTTGGAGATCGCCTCCGTTGACAGGGTCGGCGCCAACGCGAGTGTGCCCGAAAAACCGCTTCGCTCGCCGAAGCGGCCCCCAGTGGCTCCCAGAGCCGGGGCCGAAACCGAGAAGAGGCTTCCCTGCGGGGCTACGATCGCTCCGACTGCACCGTACGAGAGAGGGAAGGAGGTCGGCGCGCCCAGGAGGGGCTGCCGGCGCGGAACCGTGGTCGGTGCCCCGGCCGAAAAATATGTCAGCGGCACACGGAGTCGCGACCCGAGACGCAGGCCAAGCGTGCCCGAGGTGCTGAAGCCGGGATGGGTCAGCTCGGTTCCGACTGCGCCCAATCCGGAGCCAAGCGCATTGGCCAGACGGTCGGTGTCGTAGTGCAGCCGGATCGATGCGTTGGCCTCAAGCGGCCCGTAGCTCGCCGTCGCGGTCCAGCGCATGGGATCGAGAGCGCTGGACTGGACGCGAACCCCGACATCGGTTCCCGGGTGCAAGGAGGGCGGGTAATCACTTGGCACGTGCAGGGTAGCCCAGCCCTCGATGAGCCCCGACTTGAGGTCGAGGCGAACAGTCGGATTGACCAGCTGCAGCCGGGCCTGGTTGGCCGGGTCCTGCTCGTGGCCTGGCGGGGCGCCCGCCAGCGTCGACATCTGCAGGTCGATGGACTCGAGGAGGTGGACCACAAGCTGGCGCGGGTCAAGGTCGGCGACGAAGGTTGGGCCTGGGCCGAACCCCAAGGCGTTGGTCAGGCGCAGGCTGCCTGGGAGGGGTAAACGCCGGCCCTGAAGCTGGAGCGGGCCTTCCCCAGGGATCAGCGTGAGCCGGCCGCTGCCGACCGGGATGTGGATGCCGGGCGCGGGCGGGGGAGTTGGAGTCTGGGCATCGTCCAGCTGGACGGCCCGGCCCTCCTGGGCATCGTGGAGCGAAGCCTGCTCAACGACGTGGCCTAGCTCGTGGGCCAGCAGGCGGCTGCCTTGTGACGTGGCCGGGTCATAACTGCCGGCGGCGAAGGCGATGTGAGCGCCACTGGTGTAGGCGCGCGCACCAAGCTGCTGAACTGAGTCTGCCGCCCCTTGTCCAGTGTGGATCCTGACCCGGCCAAAGTCGTGACCCAGCCTGGAGCCCATCGAGGCGGCGACCGCGGGGTCAAGCGCGGCGCCCTGGTCGCCTCTGTCCAGACCCAGCACCGATCGTGCGTCATATCGGAGCATGTCCTCCCGGCCCTGGCTCCCCGCCGCGGGCCCAAGGCGGTGGCGCGCAGTTCGGCCGCCGCGGGTCGGACTCGCGTGGTTCATCGCCGCCCAAACGCGGTCAGCGGTGGCGGTCATCAAATTTCAGAGGGCGGCGTGGGCCGCGGGCTGTATTGGACCAGGCCCTTCAACAGAAGATTCGCCTGCTCCCGGATGAGCAGTTCACGCACGTCTGCATGAACGCGCACGTCCGCCAAGCTGTGTTGGAAGGCGCTCTCCATCTCGGATCGCGTTGCCGGATCGAGGGCGTCGCCTCTCGAGAGAGGCGAAGGGACAACGCTCCGCGAGCCCGGCCGAACGGCCGGCAGCCTGGCACGCTCCGGCCGCTGCCCGTCCTCACGACGCACCGCCATTCTCACGAGTCCGCTCGATAGTCGGTGATGAGCGTCACCCGGCCGTCACCTCAAGGAGTCGCACGGAACATGTTGAAGGCACCGCCTGGGCAGTTGACCATTGAACCGCCCTGGGTTTGATGGAGGCCTGAGGGGAAACTTTGGTCGTCCTGAGATTCCTTGAATCTGGGCGCGACGCATCAGGAGCTCCACAGCCTGGTGACCGACGGTGATGCTTCGGCCTAGGGTCAGTTCGGCATGAACACGACGGATTCCGTAAGTGCCTCGCGAGACCGCGTGCACTTGGCGGATCACATCGGTGAGCCACTCGTGACGGATGGAGCGCGGCGAGGGCGCTCGTGAGTGTCTCGCGTAGTAGCCAGATTCGGAAACCTCGAGCACGCGTTCTCGCCGCCAGCAGCGCCATCCTGGTTGAGTAGGGCCGATCGCCCCTTGCGGCGGGGGTCCTATCACGCTTACGGGTGCGGCGATAGCGGACCAGACTACCCGATAGGAGGGTGAAGCCAGATGAGTGACGGGATGCGCCAATTCCGCCACCGCGCCGAGGCGGGGAAACGGCTCGCCGCGCGGCTGGTTAGGTACCGCAATCGGCCTGATGTTCTGGTGATGGCAATTCCACGTGGTGGGGTCCCGGTCGCGTACGAGGTGGCAAAGGCGCTGGCTGCCCCACTGGATGTGATCGTCGTCCGCAAGCTGGGCTTGCCCGGTCAGCCGGAACTCGCCATGGGCGCCATTGCGTCCGGTGGCGTGCGCGTCCTCAACCAGGACGTTGTGGGCGCGCTCCGAATACCCGAGCGGATTATCGACAGCGTGGCGGCCCTTGAAACGGCGGAGCTGGAGAGGCGTGAGCGCGTGTATCGGGGAGAGCGGCCGGCCGAGGACCCGACCGGCCGGACCGTGATCCTGGTCGACGATGGACTGGCCACCGGCTCGAGCATGCAGGCGGCGATTGCTGCCCAGCGTGCCCGCGGAGCAGCCTCCATCGTGGTCGCGGTACCGGTGGGTCCGCGATCCACGTGCCTGGAGATCGCCCGCCTCGCGGATGGCCTTGTCTGCCTCAAGCAGCCGGCAGTCTTCGCGGCCGTCGGCGAGTGGTACGCCGATTTCAACCCAACCACGGATGATGAGGTCAGGCAGCTCCTTGATAGCAGCCACTCGTTCCGACCCACCAGGGCAGCAACTACGGCCGCGTAGGCGGTGGAGAATTCGGGATGGTCGCCCCCCTCAAGACTGATCCTTCGGTCGCCGACCTGGTCCGGGACTCGCCCTACCGCTGGATCATGCCCCGGCACGGAGGCATGCGCGTCCCCGGTGTCATATTCGCCTCGGACGTCTTATTGCCTTCGGCGCTCGGCGACCGCTCGCTCTGGCAGGTTGCGAACGTGGCCATGCTCCCTGGAATCGTCAAGGCCAGCTACGCCATGCCTGACATCCACTGGGGCTATGGCTTCCCCATCGGTGGCGTGGCCGCGACCGATGTCGAGCGGGGCGGAGTCGTATCGCCCGGAGGGGTCGGTTTCGACATCTCTTGTGGCGTACGCCTCATGGCCAC
>JBGOTG010000005.1:0-34715 GCA_041476405.1 Candidatus Dormibacteraceae bacterium
GACGACTGACGTCGCAGCGTTCGACCTGAAGCTCGAGGCGATGAAGCGCTCGTCGATAGTCGATTTCGGGCTGTGGGGCGGGCTGGTGCCAGGCAAGCTCGACCAGCTGGAGCCGCTGGTCCGGCGCGGGGTCATGGGCTTCAAGGCGTTCATGTGCCCAAGCGGGATCGACGAGTTTCCCGCCAGCGACCTCGGCACTCTCCGCGAGGGGATGAAGCGAATCGCAGCGCTGGGCTCGATCCTCCTGGTCCACGCGGAAGACCCGGCGCGCCTCCTCGAGCCCAGCGGAACCGGAGCGCTCGACTTCATCCGCTCGCGACCGCCCGAGGCGGAGCACTCGGCCATCGCCGAGGCGATCGAGCTGGCCGGCGCGACCGGGTGCCGGCTGCATGTCGTACATGTCAGCACCGCCCGCGGCATGGATCTGATTCACGAGGCTCAGCAAGAAGGGCTCGACGTCAGCGGCGAGACGTGTCCTCACTACCTCCTGTATGTCGAAGCAGACCTTCAGCGGCTTGGAGGAGTCTCCAAGTGTGCCCCGCCATTTCGGACAGCCGCCGATCGCGAGGCTCTGTGGACGGCGCCGATGGTCGTTTCAGACCACTCGCCGGCCACTTTCGACCTGAAAGTGGGCGGCGACTTCGTGAAGATCTGGGGCGGGATCTCGGGCTGCCAGTCGACGCGGCAGCTCCTCTTGGCGCAAGACCGTCTCGACGTCGTGGACGTGGCAGCGGTGACGGCGACCAACATCGCGCGCCGCTTTGGCTTGGGAGCCAAAGGCGACATCGCCGCCGCATACGACGCCGACCTGTGGCTGGTCGACCTGGACCAGCGCAGCACCGTGCAGGCGGGCGACCTGCTCTACCGCAATCCGTTCAGCGCGCACGAGGGCCGGCCCATCCGCGGGCGCACCGTGCGCGCGCTGGTGCGCGGCCAGACCGCTTACGTGGACGGGAAACCCACGACGACGCCGATCGGGCGCCTGGTCAGGCCTGAGAGAGCCACCGCCCCGCCGCGCTGATCTCGAGCGCGATTTCATCCTCGTCCGCGGTGAGGAGGCGGCCTTCGCGCACGACCACCCTTCCGTTCACCACGACCGCCTCGGCGCGCGCAGGCGGCGCCAGCGCGAGGCCGGCGAGCGCGTCGCGGATGCCCGCGTGGGCCAGGTCGTCCACTCGAAAGAAGGCGACGTCGGCGCACTTGCCCCCTTCGAGCGAGCCGCAGTCGTCGCGCCCGAGACATGCCGCACCCCCGGCTGTGGCCAGCCGCCATGCGGCGCGCGTGTCGAGGGCGGTCGGAGCGTCGCTGCGGCCCTGCATGGCGGCGCGCGCCCGCGCGAGATACAGCGCCTGGTGCACTTCCATCGCGAGGTTGGAGTCCTCGTTGCTGGCCGTTCCGTCGACCCCCAGCCCGACCCGCGCGCCGGCGCGAACCAGGTCCTCGACCCGGCAGGCGCCCGCGCCCAGGCGCATGTTGCTCGACGGACAGTGCGCGATGCCTGTATTCGATTCGGCCACGCGGTCGATCTCGGCGTCGCTGAGGTGGATGCCGTGCGCGTACCAGACGTCGTCCCCGGACCAGCCAAGGTCTTCCATCAGCTCCACCGGCCGCCGCCCGAACCGCTCGAGGCAGAACCGTTCCTCGTCCAGTGTCTCGGCGAGATGCGTGTGGAGGCGCACCCCGTGGCGGCGCGCCAGCTCCGCCGACTCGCGCATCAGCTCCGGGGTCACCGAGAACGGCGAGCAGGGGGCCACGACCACGCGGCACATGGATCCTGGCGCTGGGTCGTGAAAGCGGTTGATCTTGTCCTCTGTGTCGGCCAGGATGAAGTCCTCGTCCTCCACCACCTCGTCCGGGGGTAGTCCGCCCTTCGACTCGCCAAGCGACATCGAGCCGCGGCATGGATGGAAGCGCAGGCCCAGCTCCTCCGCGCAGGCCACGAGTGTCTCGAAGAGGCCGTGGGCGCCGGCCGGAAAAACGTAGTGGTGGTCGGTCGACAGCGTGCAGCCCGACAGCAGGAGCTTCGCCATCGCGGCCCGGGCGGCCGCCCGCACAGTGGCGGCGTCGATCCGGGTCCAAACTGGATACAGCGCCCGCAGCCACTCGAACAGCGTCCCGTCGGGCACGTAGCCGCGCGTCGCCCACTGATACATGTGGTCGTGCGCGTTGACCAGGCCCGGGGTGGCGACGCAGTTGGGCAGGTCGAGAACTTCGTCGGCATGCGGAGCCGCGCCCGATCCGACCTCGGCGATCACGCCGTCGCGCGCGAGCAGCCACCCACCTTCCAGCTCGGCGCTGCCCGTGAACAGGAGCCCGGCTCGCAGAAGGAGCGACGTCTTCAAGCGGGGGGACTCCCCCCGTGTGCGGCGGCCGGCCGGAGGCCTTCCCCCGGCGCACCCCCCCTGGGTCCCGTGTCGACTATGTCGTGAGGGCGGACCGGCACGCGCGCGAGCGCGCGGCCGGTCGCCGCGCGGATGGCGGCGACGATGGCGGGACCCGACGAGATGGTGGGAGGCTCGCCGACACCCTTGAGGCCGTATGGCGAGTGCGGGTCGCCGAGTTCCAGCACCTGCATGCGCAGGGGCGGCATGTCGAGGATGGTGGGCAGGAGGTAGTCGGTGAAGGAGGCGTTCTTGATGACGCCGTCCCTGACCTGGATCTCCTCCATCAACGCGAGGCCGAGTCCCTGGGCGGCGCCCCCTTCGAGCTGCCCCTCCACCGCCTGCGGGTTGATCGCTTTGCCGACGTCCTGCGCTGTCGCGAGCTCCACGACCTTGACCAGCCCGAGCTCGGTGTCCACGTCGACCACGGCCCGGTGGGCGGCAAATGCGTACTGCAGGTGGGCATTGGCCTGGCCGGTCTCGGGGTCGAGGCGGGAGGTCTGCCGGGGATGGAACTCGCGGGTCTCCTCGATCACCTCATCCCCGAGCAGCGTCGCAAGCTGGACCACAACGACTCCGTCGCCGGAGACTACCGCGTTGTGCTCCAGCCGGAGGCCGGCCGCTGCCTCAGCCTGGCGGCCGCCGAACTCTGCCTGGGCGAGGCCGAGAACCCGCTGTCGGACCGCTTCGCAAGCAGCCTTCACCGCGCCGCCTGTGATGTAGGTCTGCCGCGATGCCGAGGAGGAACCCGCCGAGCCGACACTGGTGTCGGCGTCCAGCACCACGACGTCGCTGACGCCCAGCTCGGTACCCGCGATCTGCGCCTGGACGGTGACCAGGCCCTGGCCCACCTCCGCGCTCGCTGTGTGCACCTCGACCCTGGGCCGGCCGCCGGCGACCGAGAGCCTGACCCTGGCGGTCGAGTAGTCGTCGAATCCCTCCGAGTATCCGATGTTCTTGAAGCCGACGGCGTAACCGACGCCCCGCCGGACGGCCTCGCCGTGGGTCGTGTTGGAAACGCCCCCCGGCATGTCCGTCAGATGGACGGGGTCGGTGGTCAGGGCGGGTGGCATCGCCACGTCGCGCACCCGGCGCAGCAGCTCGGCCACCGGGACCGGGCCCTCCAGCAGCTGCCCGGTCACCATCGTGCAGCCGGTCTTCATGGCGTTGCGGATGCGCAGGTCGACAGGGTCCATGTCCAGCGCATGCGCGAGCTTGTCCATCTGGGCCTCGTGCGCGTAACAGTTCTGCACCGAGCCGAATCCGCGCATCGCGCCGCACGGCGGGTTGTTCGTGTACACGACCCAGCCGTCGATGGTCGCGTTCGGACATTCGTACGGACCCAATGCGAAACAGCACGCATTCGCGATCACCGCAGTCGAGCTCGACGCATACGCGCCGCCATCGAGAAGGATTCGCGCCTTCACATACACGAGGCTGCCGTCTCGACTGGCGCCGTGCTCGTAGCGCAGCCGTCCGGGATGCCTGTGCACGTGGCCCACGAAGGATTCCGGGCGCGAGTAGACGATCTTGACCGGCCGCCCGGTGCGCAGAGCGAGCATGCACGCGTGAGCCTGCATCGACAGGTCTTCACGCGCGCCGAAGGCCCCGCCCACGCCGGCCAGCGTGAGGCGGACCTTTTCCGGCGGCAAGGCCAGGCACGCCGCCAGCTGGTCGCGGTCGACGTGGAGCCACTGGGTCGCTATGTACAGATCGACACCGCCCTCGCCGTCGGGTACCGCGAGGCCGGACTCCGGTCCGAGCGGAGCCTGGTCCTGCATCCCGATCTCGTATTCGCCTGTGACCACCACGTCCGCATGGGCGTCCTGGTCACCGTGCCGGATCTTCACCTGGCGCGTGATGTTGCCGTCGGGATGCAGCCTCACCGCATCGGGGGTCAGGGCGACCTCCGGATCTGTCAGTGGCACGAGTACCTGGTAGTCGATGTTGACCTTGTGTGCTGCGCGACGGGCCTGCTCCGGATGGTCCGCCGCCACCAGCGCCACTGCCTCGCCCCAGTAGCGGACGACGTCGATCGCGAGCACCGGCTGGTCGGGAATCTCGAGACCGTAGACCTTGCGACCTGGCACGTCCTGGTGGGTCAGCACGGCCCGCACCCCTGGCGAAGCGAGGGCTTCGGTGACGTCGATCGAGACGATTCGCGCGTATGGGTGCGGGCTGCGCACAGTCGCGCCCCAAAGCATTCCCTCCACTTGCAGGTCGGACGAATAGGGGAAATCTCCCTTGACCTTGAGCACGGCATCGGGCCGGCGGACGGCGTCACCGACGCGGCCGTTGACCACGGCACGAGGAGCAAGTCGCGGCCGTACCGTCAAATGGCCGCCCTCTGCAGCGCCACCATCCGGCGCGCGGCCAGATGGACCGCGTCGATGATCTTGGCGTAACCGGTACAGCGGCAGATGTTGCCGGCCAATGCCTCGCGGACCTGCATCTCGGTCGGTTCCGGCACCCGTCTGAGCAGGTCGTGCGTGGCCACTATGAGTCCCGGCGTGCAGAAGCCGCACTGCACTGCGCCCGCCTCGACGAAAGCCTCCTGGACCGGGTGCAATCCCTCCCCCTCCAGCAACCCCTCCACTGTCACGATCTCTCGCCCGTTCGCCTGCCCGCCCAGGACCAGGCACGCGCAGACGAGCGTGCCGTCCAGGTAGACCGAGCACGATCCGCACTCGCCCTGCTCGCACGCGTTCTTCGATCCGAACAGGCCCATCCGTTCGCGGAGGACGGACAGCAGGCTCTCCCCCTCCCACACCTGGTCGACGATGCGTGCCTCCCCGTTCACGGTGCAGCCGACCTTCACGCTGACGCCTTCATCCGGTACTCGTGCCAGGCCCAACCGAAGGTGCGGCGCGCCATGATCGACAGCGCGTGGCGCCTGTACGCGGCAGTGCCGCGCACGTCGTCGATCGGCCGCGCAGCGGCGGCGACCAGCTCGCCGAATCGGGTCAGCGCTGCTTCGTCGACCTCGGCCGGCTTCTCCCACATCCCACCCTCGTCCAGCACTCCTTCGAGGAACGTCTCGGCTTCGCCTGCGGTGACCGGCGTGGGCGCTGCCGAACCGATCCCCGTGCCGACATGCCGGCGCTCGGCATCGATCGCGATTGCGAACGAGCAGACCGCGATCACCATTGCGTTCCGGGTGCCGACCTTGCTGAACTGCTGAGGCCCCTTGGCTGGCTCGAGCAGGAAGGCGGCGATCAGCTCGTCCTTTCGCATCGCGTTGCGCTTCGGCCCGGTGAAGAACTCCCGCGCCGGCAGCCGGCGGCTTCCTCCGACCGAGGCCAGCTCGACCACGGCATCCGAAGCGAGCAGAGGCGGATGGGCGTCACCCGCAGGCGAGGCTGAGCCGAGGTTGCCGCCGACCGTGCCGCGATTCCTGATCTGTGGCGAGCCCACGGTGCGCGACGCCATCGCCAGGCCCGGAAGCCGAGCGCCCAGCTCGTCGATGATCCGTGTGTACGTCACGCCGGCCCCTATACGCAGGAGGCCGTCCTCCATCGCCCATTCGGTGAGCTCGGGGACGCGCGTGAGGTCGATGATCGACGCCGGGCGGTGCCTGTCGAGGTTGATCTCGACCATCACGTCGGTCCCCCCGGCGATCGGCATCGCCTCCGGGTTGGCCGACTTCATCTCCAGGGCTTCAGCCCAGCTCGACGGTTGCAGAAACTCCATCACCAGGCGATGTCGGCCGAGGCTTCGTCGCGCGTGACAGTGCCCTCGATGAGCCCATACGGCCGGTCGGAGGCGTAGAAGACCTCGTTCTGGTTGTCGAGCCCGAACGGCGAGAGGTCGACAGTGAAGTGGTGTTTGTTCTGCATGGAGAGGCGTATCTCGGCGATCTCCGACCTCGCCGACAGCGCCGCCTCGCCCATCGCGTACAGGGTCTGCTGCAGCGCCAGGCTGTGCTTGGTTGCGAAGGCCTCGATGAGGAGCCGGCGCGTGCCGGCGAACGCAGCGGCCCAGTCAACGTCTTCTAGCGCATAACGCCATCGCGCGACCACGGCGGTGGCCAGCACCCGGTCGTGGGTCTCGGCGAGAGTGGTGTAGCGGTCTTTTGGGTAGCCCCAGAACTCGGAGCCGGTGGATTTGAGTAGAACCAGGTCGCTGATGCCGGAAACGATCCAGGCGCGATCGCGGGTGCACGTCACAGTGGTGAGGCGCGTCTCCGACCCGGAGCGGACGAAGGCATGCGGATGGGGCAGCCCTCCGACCTCGATCCGAGCCCATGGGTATTCCTCGATCGACACGCGTGCCCTGCGCACCGTCGGGAAGTCGTGTGCGAAGTGACGGGCCAGTCGCAGCGCAAACTGCTCGATCTCGCCGACTGGCGTCTCCTTGGCGAATGCAAAGACCGTGTTCTTCTGCGTGTCCGTCGGCACGATGTTGCTGTTGTCACCGGTGAGGTGGCTGCCTGCGAAGTCACCGATCAACGCAACGCTGACATTGATGTCCTTGATCTCGTGCACGGATCCATCCGGACCGCCCTTGGTCACACGCACCATGTGCGTTTCGGCCTTGCCGTACTGGTTGTCGCCAAGCCGGATCGTCATCGCCTCACTTGCCTTTGTATGTGGAGTATCCGAACGGGCTCACGAGGAGCGGGACGTGGAGGTGCTCCGACGGGTCCGAGACGGTGAACAACACCGACACCTCCGGATAGAAGCTCTCGATCCCCTGCGCCTCGAAGTAGGCACCCGTGTCGAAATCCAGCCTGTAGGTCCCGACCATGAGGCCACCCTGCGACAACCCGACTTCAGACAGCTCACGAATCCGGCCGTCGACATCGGTCACGCCACGGCCCACCACCGACCATCGCCGGTCTGTCCCGCTATGGCAAAGCGTGACCATGACGCCGTTTGCCGGGCGGCCGCGCGCCGTATCGAGCACGTGGGTCGAAACGCTCACGCCTGCAGCATCCCACCGAGGCGGAGGCGCGTGATCTTGCGCTGCTCCTCCGCGGCCACCTCGAGCTCGGTCGCCGGATCGTTGTCCATCCGCAGCCGCAGGGCGGCCAGGACCTCCTCGGCCGTGCGGCCCGCCGCCGAAATCAGGAACACGTGGCCGAAGCGAGCCTCATAGCGCCGGTTCTCCTCGGCGATCGCCGCCAACATCGGTGCCGCCGAGCCCATGACCCGACTCTGCTCCTTCTGAGATGTGACGGGCGCATGGCCGCCGCTCTCGCCGATCCGCGGGTGGGCTGCAAACGCCTCCAACCAGTCGGACCTGTCGAGCTCGGCCCAGTGCGAATCGGCTGCTTTCATGAGCGCCTGAACGGCGGCATATGGCCGCCCGGCAGCGACCCTGGCCGCCCACACACGCGACCCGCAGCAGGCAAGCAGGCGCCGCTCCGCCGCGCCGCGCGGCAGGCCGTTGAACGTGGCGAGATCGTCACTCAATCCCCAGCGGCACCAGCTCGAAACGCGCGACGTCGACCAGCCCGCGGTCGGTGATCTTCAGCTCCGGGATGACCGAGAGGGCGAGGAAGCTGAGCGTCATGAATGGCGCGGTCATGGTCACGCCGAGGCCTGCAAGCCGGCGCTCCATCGAGCTCAGCCGCTCGTGCACGTGGGCGAGCGGCTGGTCGCTCATCAGTCCGGCCACCGGCAGGGGAAGCTCCTCCACCACGCGGCCGCCTTCGGCGACGACGATGCCCCCACCAATCTCCGCCAGGCGGGAGGCACAGGCCGCCATATCGGCGTCATCGACTCCAAGCACCACCACGTTGTGCGCGTCATGCGCGACTGTGGATGCGAACGCCCCTCTCTTCAGCCCGACGTTGGTGGCGAAGCCGAGGCCGATCCGGCCGGTGGCGTGGTGGCGCTCGAGGACCGCGATCTTGACAAGGTCTCGGCTCGGGTCCGCCACCAGCGCGCCGTCCCGAACCGTGGGTTCGACGAGGTCGGTGCCTGTCAGAAGCTGCGCCGGGATGACGCGGATGACCCGGATCCGTCTCGGGCCGGCCGGAACCCGAAAAGAGCCAGCGCTCACCGGTGCGAGGTGCATGGTCTGGCGCACCCACTCGGGGACCTCGAGCTTCTTGAAGCGCGGCGCGGCCCCGCGTTTCAAGACCTGCCGAGGCTCGAAGGACCGAAGGTCGTCGAGGACCAGAATGTCGGCCTGGTAGCCGGGAGCGATCGCGCCAAGGTGCCAGAGGCGGTGGTAGCTCGCCGGGTTGATCGTCGCCATGACCACAGCGTCCTCGGGGCTGATACCGTCCGCGACCGCGACCCGCACCATCTGGTTGATGTGGCCCTCCTCCACTATGAAGCCGGGCTCGCGGTCGTCGGTGCAGAACATGCAGCGCTCGCTCCCGTATTTCTTGACGAGCGGCAGCAGGTCGCGCAGGTTGCGGGCGATGGACGCCTCGCGCAGCATCACCCACATTCCGAGGCGTCGCTTCTCGAGTGCCTCTTCGTACGTCGTCGCCTCGTGGTCGGACCGGATACCGGCGGCGATGTAGGCGTTGAGGGCGGGCCCGCGGACACCCGGCGCGTGGCCGTCCACGTGGTCGGTGAGGCCTGTCGTCAGCTTCGCCACCTCGGCCTCGTCGCCGGCGATCACGCCGGGGAAGTTCATCATCTCGGCCACACCGATCGTGCGGTGCCGCCGCAGCAGGCTCTCGATGTCGCCAACGGTGAAAGGCCGCCGGGGCGACTCGAAGCGCGAGGCGGGCACGCAGGAGGACGCCATCACGTAGACGTCGAGAGGCAGGTCGGCGCAGCAGTCGAGCAGCCAATGGATGCCATCGGAGCCGAGCACGTTGGCGATCTCATGAGGGTCGGCGATCACCGCTGTCGTCCCGTGCACGACGACCGCCCGGGCAAACTCGTCCACCGTCAACTTCGAGGATTCGATGTGCATGTGGGCGTCGATGAAACCCGGCACGAGGTAAGCGCCGGCGACATCCATTCGCTCGCGACCGTCATAGTGGCCGAGACCCACGACGTGGCCGTCGTGGATCGCGACGTCGACCTCGAGCCACTCCTTAGTGAACACGGAGAGCACCCGACCGCCCGCCAGCACGAGGTCGGCCGGCTCATCCCCCCGCGCGACAGCCATCCAATGCGCGTCGATGACGGCAAGAATAGGGCAGTGACGCATGGACGAGCCGTGCAGGACCGCTCTCGGGAGGGGTGGCAGGGGCGGAAGGATTCGAACCCTCGGCCCTCGGTTTTGGAGACCGATGCTCTGACCAGGCTGAGCTACGCCCCTAGCGGCCGAACGCAAATTCTACCCCGGTGAGCATCGAGAACGGCCTGCCCGTCCTCATCGTCGGCGACGTGCACGGCGACCTCGAGCGCCTCTTTCAGGCCCTCAAGCCGTATCCATCTTCCGGCTGGCACACGATCTTCCTGGGCGACCTCGTCGACTACGGCATGTTCGGCGTCGGCGCGCTTCGCTACGCGCGCGACCGGGCCAACTCGACTGTGCTACTTGGCAACCACGAGGTCGCGATGCTGTGGGCTCTTCGAGATCCTTCACGCATCGGCTGGTGGATTGGGGTCGGCGGCCAGCGCCACGACCTCGACGAGCTCGCGAACGACGCTCCACTGCAGGAATGGATGCGCCAAAGGCCGGCGATGGTGCGACTCTCCGACCGAACTCTCATTCAACACTGCGGCCACGACGGATATGGAGTGCTGATCGAGGCCGGCGGCCCTGATCCAGTCGATGCGATCAATGCGCGGGTGCACGACCTGCTGCTGCACGAAGGCGAGACGACCCTCTGGGATGTGATGAGCGCGCGCAACATATTCGCGACATCGCCCGAGCGTCTCGATCGCTGGCTCGAAGCGACTGGGAGCCGACGCGTCGTCTTCGGTCACACGCCTCACGGCGGCAGGGTTCCGGAGAGCTACTTCGGCGGCAAGGCGATCAACTTCGATGGCGCATTCAGCCGTGCCCATCGGAAGTTCCGCACCACCCCGGTGGCCGCAACCGTCTCTCCCCTGGGCGACTAAGCTTAGGAACAGATGCCTGAGGTCCTGACCCAGACCGCACCGGCGCCAGTGGACAGCTCCGGCAAGGCGATGATCACTTCCGAGCGCATCGCTCGCCGGGTACACGCGCTCGGTCGCCAGATCTCGAAGACCTATTCCGACATCGAAACCCCACTGGTGCTCGTCGTGATCCTCAAGGGCGCCACCGTCTTCGCGGCCGACCTGCTGCGCAGCCTCAGCATCCCCGCCGAGCTCGAGTTCGTGCGCGCGGCGAGCTACGGGTCCGGCACGACGCGTGGCGAGCTCCGGCTCGCGCACATGATCGACGGCCCGCTCGTCGACCGCCACGTCCTGCTGGTCGAGGACATCGTCGACTCCGGCCATACGGTGCAGGCGATCACCCGGCGCGTCCATGCGATGAAGCCCGCGTCCCTGCGCCTCGCCGCCCTGCTCGACCGGCCGGCCCGCCGCGCCGTCCCCGTCACCATCGACTTCAAGGGGTTCGTCATCCCGGATCGCTTCGTGATCGGCTACGGCCTGGACTATGCGGGCCTGTACCGAGAGCTTCCGGGGATCTACTCGCTGGGGTAGTCGCGGAAAGCGGACCTAGCCCAGGCGGGCGGCCCGCAACGCGAGGTAGCGCTGCTCGGGAAGGCTCGCCGTCATCCTCGCGGCCCGCTGGTAGCTCTCGCGCGCGCCCGCGAGGTCTCCCGCAAGCTCGAGCAGGTGGCCCCGGACCCCCTCCAGGCGGTGGTTGTGCGCCATCCGGTCGTCGTCGTCGAGGGTGCCGAGAAGGGCCAGTCCGGCTCGGGGCCCGTCGACCATGGCCAGCGCGACGGCGCGATTCAGCGTGACGACGGGCCCTGGAGACACTCGCTCCAGCAGGCCGTACAGCGCCAGGATCTGCGGCCAATCCGTTTCCTTCGCGCTCGGCGCCTCGTCGTGCACCGCCGCGATCGCAGCCTGCAGCTGGTACGGGCCGACCGGCACGCGGCCGAGGGTGCGGGTGAGGAGCGCAACGCCCTCCTCTATCTGCATACGGTTCCAGAGCTCACGCTTCTGCTCGTCGAGCGGGACGATGGACCCGTCATCGGTGGTGCGGGCGGCGCGCCTCGCGTCGGTCAGCAGCATGAGCGCGAGCAGGCCCGCGGCCTCGCCCTCGCCGGGCAGAATGCGGTGGAGCATTCGCGCCAATCGGATGGCTTCGGCAGTGAGGTCCGCCCGTTGGAGCGAGGCGCCCGAGCTCGCCGCATAGCCCTCATTGAAGACCAGGTAGAGCACGTGCATCACGACCCGGAGGCGGGCGGCCCGCTCAGGTTCGGGCGGCAGGTCGAATCGCGCGCCGGTGCTCCTGATGCTCTCCTTGGCCCGGCTGATGCGCTGCGCCATCGTTGACTCAGGAACGAGAAAGGCCTTTGCGATCTCGGCGGTCGTCAACCCGCCGACCGCGCGCAGCGTGAGGGCGAGCTGCGAAGGCACCGAGAGCGAGGGGTGGCAGCAGAGGAACAGGATCGTGAGCGTGTCGTCGTGGTCTGGAGTTCGATCGCTGACCGGCAGATCGAGCGCCGCGGCGGTCTCCTCTCGACGGCGCCGGGCGCCTTCGGAGCGCCACTCGTCGACCAGGCGCCGGGAGGCGACGGTTCGCAGCCACGAGCGAGGGTTGTCGGGCACGCCCTTCTCCGGCCACTGCGCCGCTGCGGCGATCAGCGCTTCCTGCACGGCGTCCTCGCAGGCGTCGAACTGCCCGTGCCGGCGGACAAGGGTGCCGAGGACCTGCGGCGCCAGCTCGCGCAGCAGGTCCTCGATTCGGGAGTCCAACCTCAGAGGTCGGGCGGTGCGTCCATGACCCGGCGCACCTCGATGGGCACTTTGACGAAGTCGACGATGCGCGAAGCGATCGCGATCGCACGCGACTCATCCTCGACATCCACGATCCAGTAGCCGACCAGCGATTCCTTCGTTTCAGCGTACGGCCCATCGGTCGCGACGGAGATGCCGTTCTCGAAACGGACGGTTTTCGCCTGGCTTCCGTCCGCCAGCCCTTCAGCGCTGACCAGCTCGCCCGACTTCCTGAGGTCGTCGTCGAGCTTCTTCATGAACTGGATCATCTCGAGCATCCAGTCCCTGCCCATCGTCGCCAGGCCGGCCTCCGCCGACCCGAACGTCATGATCATGTACTTCATCTCGTCACTCCCTTCGATTCCGCGCCACGTTCGGGCGCTCTCACCATCAGGTCGGAGCGGCGGCGCCATTCTCGACATCCGGTCGAGACAACGGTACTTGTGGACCGTACCGGCCATATCTGGAGCTCTGGCCGTTACAGTCCACTAGGCTGCGGCCGGGCGGCAGACCTTGCACGGGCGGAAGCCGGCGGCCCGGGCACTCGGGACGTCGTGGAGCCAGACGATGTTCTTGTCCAGCGCGTGCCGGCCGGTGTGACACGTCGGGTAGCAGAAGATCTTCGTCGTCTTGACTCCCTGGTAGCGAATCCCGGCGCGGGCGAGCTCCTGCAGCCGATTCACCCGGACACCCTCCATCGTGAGAATCGCCCGCTTCGCCTCCGGACCTCCCCCTCCATAGTTGCCGATCTCTCCATCGGTGCGAACGACACGGTGGCAGGGGATGAAGTACGGAATCGGGTTGTTGGCCAACGCTGTGCCCACAGCCCTCACGGCGGCCGGGCGCCTGATCTCGCGGGCGACCCAACCGTAGGGCCGGACCTCACCCCGCGGGATCTCGTAGGTCTTGCGGAGGACCGCCTGCTCGAACTGGGTTAGCCCGCGGAGGTCGAACCGCATGCGGCGCCGGCCGCTCAGCTCGTCTTCGATCTTGGCTGCGAGGTCGCGCGGCGTGGTCGCGGCCACCAGCGGCCTGCCGACGTCGCGATGGAACCACTCCTCGAAGTCGGCTGCCGACTCCGAGCGGGCCGCGGCCGAAACCCCGAACTTGTTCCAGGCGACATAGACGCCGCCGAGCACGGTGTCAAACAGGGCGTACGAATCCGCCATCCCGACCTCGGCCAGCACCCGTTCCGCGAACCCTTCGGGCGCCTTGAGCGTGCCCAGGTGCTTCAGGTCAGTCATCAACGCGGTCATCTTTGTCTCCTCGCAATAGTTGCAGCCCGCGGTGCACGTTGGATTTGACTGTGCCGACCGGCTGGTCCAACGTCTCCGCGACCTCTTCGTATGACAGCTCGTGGACGTGCCGCAGCACGACTGCCTCGCGAAACCGAGGCGGCAGTCCCGCGATGCGGTGGGCGAGATCCGCCATCTCGGCGCGCTGCAATGCGTGGAACTCCGGCCCCGGCGAGTGGTCGGGCTCGCTGCCGTTCAGCTCGGCAGTCCGCGGCCTGGCGCCTCGAGCACGATTCCTGACCACGTTGACGGCTATGCGGTGGAGCCACGGCCTCTGTTTCAGCTCGCGGATCCTCTCGGGCGGGTAGGTGGCCAGCGCGCGGTACGCGCGCAGGAACGTGTCTTGCGCGACCTCCTCGGCATCGTGCTTGTTGCCTGTGAGCGCATACCCCGCGGCGAAGATCCGGTGCTGGTGCTCGCGCACCATCCGCTCGAACAGCCTCTCGACGCCTTCCATCAATCACCCAAACACACGAATTCGCCCTGTGGTTGCAACCCGGTGGTAGATCGCTCAGGAACCATCATGCGGCGGCAGGTGTAATACATGCGATCCGATGGAGGGCCGACCAACGGACGATGGCGAGCTGTTCGCGCGCGCCCAGCGCGGGGAGGTGGCCGCCTATGAGGAGATCGTGCACCGATACCAGCAGGTCGCGTTTCGAACCGCATATGTGATCACCGGCTCGGCGGCCGACGCCGAGGATGCGGCACAGGAAGGATTCGTCAAGGCGTACAGGGCGCTGGCGAGCTTCCGCGCCGGAGCCGATCCACGCCCCTGGCTGCTCCGGATCGTCGCCAACGAGGCCCGCAACCGGGTCCGCTCTACAGGGCGGCGCCACCAGCTCGAGCTTCGCCTGGCCGAAGGCTTCCGCCCGGGGGGTGCGGCCCCATCCCCCGAGGCGGCAGCCCTCGCCGCCGACGAACGCCGGCGCCTCATCGGCCTGGTCAACGAGCTCAGCGAGGAGGACAGGCTCGTGATCGCGAGCCGCTACTTCCTGGAGCTCAGCGGGGAGGAAACGGCGATGGCGCTGAACATCCAGGAGGGCACAGTGAAGTCACGGCTCTCGCGAGCCCTCGCGCGCTTGCGGGAACGGGTCGAGGAGTCTGCCCGTGCCTGAGCTGACGGCGCTGGAGCAGCAGCTGATCCGCCTGGCCGCGGACGTCCAATGGCCCGACACGCCCGCCCTCATACCTGCGGTCGGCCGGCGGATCACGGAGCGGCGGCGGCGGTGGTTCGAGAGCCGCTGGGCGATGGCCGCGGCCGTTGCAATCCTGGCGCTCGCGGCGCTGATTGCGTACTCGCCCACCCGCGACACGATCGCGCACTGGTTCGACCTGCACACGCGATTCCAGCAGCTGCCCCAGCTGGTGCCGCTCACGCCCCAGCCGCCGGGTCCGTTGGGCAAGCGTCTCGGCCTTGGGGATGCAACCACCCTTCAGGCGGCCCGCGCAGGGGTCACCTGGAACGTGCTGCTGCCGTCATTGCTCGGCCGGCCCGACGAGGTCTACCTGCAACTGCTGCCGTTGGGACCGCCCGGTGGCGTGGTGACGCTGGTCTACGCCGCCCGGCCTGGAATCCGCACGTCACATCAGACCGGCGTGTCGGTGCTGGTCACCGAGGCTCGCGGAAGCGTGAACAAGGACTTCTTCGGCAAGATCCTCGGGCCTGGCACCACCATCGATGAGGTCAGCGTCGGCGGCCATTCGGGCTTCTGGATCGCGGGCGCTCCTCACGAGTTCTTCCTCGTGGATGCAAACGGCAATATCCGCGACGAGACGCTGCGGCTCGCCACCAACACACTCCTCATCGACGAGGGTGGCACCATCGTGCGCATCGAGGGTGACCTGACCAAGGACCAGGCGCTCCAGATCGCTGCATCTCTGTCTTGAGGGAACCCACTGCGCCCGAGCGGTGTATTGGAGGCGAGGTGAAGATCATGCGAGCTCTTTTGGCGGGCGTGTGCGCGGTGGTCGTCGTGGCTGGGTGTGGCAGGGTCGGCGGGCCGGTCATTTCCGGTGGTGACCGGCTCTACGCAGCGGCTTCGACTCAGGACGCGAACTTCGTCAGCGTGATCGACTCACGATCCCATTCGGTCGTCCGCAGCCTGCCGTGGGGAACCTTTTCGCCTGACTGGGCTCACCTGTATTCGGTCAGGGCCAGATCCCTTGTGGATGTCGACCCGCAAACGGGCGCCGCGCTCCGCACCCTGCAGCTGCCAGGCCGATTCGAGCTGCCGCCAGCGACGATCGGTGGATTGCCTGGCGGCCTCTCTCAGAACGGCCGCTGGCTGGTCGCGGAGGCGTTCGACGCAAAGTCCGAAAGTCTCCCGAGCGGGACTCACTTCGTGGTCGTTGACACGACGTATGTGAACCCGGTGAAGCGGATCGATCTGCCAGGCTATTTCGAGTTCGACGCGATCAGCAACGACGGGCAGCGCATCTACCTGATCGAGTACCTCTCGAGCAGCCAGTACCGCGTGCGATTCTTCAGCGTCACGACGCGGCAGCTGGATCCAACCATCGTGTTCGACAAGAGCGATGGCACCACCGCCATGGCCGGCTTACGATTGTCAGGAGTCGCCTCGCCTGACGGCCGCTGGCTGTACAGCGTGTACGCGCGCCACGACAAGAGCGCGTTCATCCACGCGCTGAGCCTGGACAATCCCATCGCGTTCTGCATCGACCTGCCGGGCTCGGGCTACGCGTCCAACCCGAACGAGTTCCATTGGTCGCTTGCTCTGAGCGCCGATGGCTCACGTCTGTTCGCGGCGAACGGCGCCATGGGCGTCGTGGCCGAGGTCAACACCAATACCGACGGCGTGCCGACCATCAGCCGCGCATCCCACATCACCGTTGCCGCAACATCCGCGGGCTTGATTGTGCAGGACGTGCAGGCCAAGGAATTTGGCGCGAACGGCGCGGTCTTGAGCCCAGACGGGCAGGCTCTCGTGATCACCGGCAGCACCGGCGTCGCGTGGCTTGACACCGCCACGCTGAGCGTGAGCGGCCGGCAGCTCCCGACCTGGACTGTGTGGAGCCTTGCACTGAGTCCGAACGCCAAGACGCTCTACGCGGTCAGCGACGGAGGGATGATCGCGGAGCTATCGATGGCCAGCCCGCACACGGCAACCACGTTCGCCGGGGGGCCCGGCCAGCCGATCGCGCTGATCAGGGTGGAGGCTGCGCAGGCTCCTTAGCGGCCCGCTCGTAGCCTCGACACTGCAAAACGGGCAGGGCCGGATAGCGCGGAAAAGAAGGGTCCGTACGGGACCGCTCGCACATCCAAAACACGCTGCGCGGCGCGGTCACCGTTCGAGAGTGTTTGCATGATGCGCACAGCCCTGGTTCCACGACCCCAAATCATGTCGCGCCGAGAGCGGCGCCGGTTCAGCAGTATCCACGTGAGCGTCACGTTCAGACATACGCACGGGGCGTCGGGTCAGATCATCGCCAGGGCTTTGAGCAGCCTTTCGAACGAGCTCGCGACCCCATAGCGCCGGCCGAGCTCCTCGACCCGGGCCGGATCGTCCGGCCACCGGTCTCGACGACCCTTCGGAACCTCGATCTCGAGATCGCTCACCGGTGGCACTATGCGGCACGCCTTCTCCAGGTATTCGGCGTCCGCCGACCTGAAGATCCCGGCCTCGATCATCGCCCCCACCGATCCGTGGCGCCGCACCAGGTCGGCGGCCTTCTTGGCGCCGATACCGGCGATCCCCGGCAGGCCGTCCGAGGGATCGCCGCGCAGGATCGCAAAGTCGGCGTACGCGCGCCCCGGGATCGAGTACCGGCGCTCCACCTCCGCCTCGTCCACCTCGGCGAGCCCGGCTTTCTCAGGGTAGAGGACGATGACCACGCGATCGCGGATGAGGCTGAACAGGTCACGGTCGCCGCTGTAGATCTCGATCGGGGGCTCGACCCGCGCGACCAGGGAAGCTATGACGTCCTCGGCCTCGTAGCCCGCCACGCCGGCGACGTCGATGCCGGCCGCGGCGAGGCACTCCATGACCACCGGCATCTGCGGCTCCAGGTCGGGCGGGACGGGCTCGGCGGTCCTGTGCTCTTTGTAGCTCGGAAGGAGCTCGACGCGCCAGTCGGGGCGCCAGTCTTCGTCGGTGGCCAGGGCAATCCGCCGAGGCTTCCGTTCCGTGATGAGGCGGGCGAGGGTGTCCAGGGTTCCGCGCACCGCGTTGACGAGCGCCCCGTCCGGCGCGCGCGTGGTCTGGGGCACGCCGTAGAAAGCCCGAAAGATCAGGCTGGATCCGTCCACCAGCAGCCATTCCGGCAAAGTGGCCTGATCCTAGCCGGATGCGCCGAGGCACTTACGATGGCCCTGTCTTGAGGAGCTACGCGACGCCTGCTGCGGCCGCCATCGCAGCGGCGCTGCTGCTCGGCTGCACGACCTCCACCGGTCCGGCGGCGTCCGCGCCACGGCTCACGTCGCCCACCCCCGCGCTGGTCAATCCCGCGGACTCAAAGGCGGCCGACTTTCGCACTCGGCTGGACCTGCTTCTCGGTGAGCACGTGTTCGTCATCGCGAAGCAGGCGTCCGCGGCCGGCAGGACCGGCGGGACCGCCGAGTACATGAGCTACCTCCGCCTGCTGACGGCTAACGGCGATGACCTCACGGAGCTCGTGCGGTCGGCCCTTGGCGACAGCGCTGCAGCCGGCTTCGACCAGGTCTGGAGCACCCAGAACGATTACCTCGTCAACTACACGATAGGGCTGGTCACGCACAACGCGAGCCAGGCCGATGGCGCGATGTCCGGCCTCACCAACACGTTCGTGCCGCAGTTCTCGCAGCTCCTGAGCGCCGCAGCGCAGGTCCCGCCAGGTCCGATCAAGCAGCTGGCCACTGGCCACGCGTTGCAGATCAAGTCGATGATCGACGATCAGGTGGCCCAGAGCTACCCACGGATGTACGCAGACCTTCGCGTTGCGTATGCGCAGGCGTCCCGGCTCGGTGATGCGCTTGCGCCGAACATCGCGCGAAGGTTTCCGGACAAGTTCCCCGGCAATGCAATGGGCCCGGCGGTCGACCTGCGGGTGTCGATGAACAGCCTGCTGCAGGAGCGCCAGTACCTGGCGACGATGGCGACCAGAGCCGTGACTGGCGGGCGCGCGTCGGAGCGGGCTGCCGCGGTCGGAGCGCTCGCGGGCAACGCCGCCGCGCTTGGCGCGCTCGTCGGTGGCCCGCTCGGCGCGACGGCCGCGACTCGGTTCCAGCAGGTCTGGACGGAGACGAACACGGCCACGATCGGGTATGCCTCGGCAACCACCTCCTCGGGGAAGCAGAGCGCGCTGGGCAGATTGGGCGACGCCTTCGTCGCGCAGCTCTCGGCCTTCGCGCAGGACTCGACGGGCCTGGCGCCGGCCGCCTCGCGCCAGCCGATCCAGGCGCAGCTCGATGCCACGGTCACGGTGATCGACGATCAGCGGTCGGGCGCGCCTGCCACGCTCGGGGGTGACGACAGGTCCGCCGACGGAGCGATGGAAACGGTCGCCGACCTCATCGCGGGCGCGGTGGTCGCGAAGGCCCACGCAAAGTTCGGCGTTTAGGAGAATGCCGCCCGCTAACCGAGGGCTGAGGCGATGATCTCCAGGCCTGTCGCGGCCTCCTCGTGGTCCAGGACGAGCGGCGGGCAGATGCGGACCGCTCGCGCGCCGGCCGTGAGGAGCAGCAATCCCCGCTCGAAGGCGCGCTGGACCAGCTGAGCCGCCTGGTCCGCGGTCTTCAGCTCGAGCGCCACCATCAACCCCAGGCCGCGCACGTCGGTGACCTGGGGATGCGATTGCGCGATCTCTCGCAGCCCGTCCTGGAGCTGCGCCCCCACCCTCGATGCGTTCTCCATCAAACCGTCTTCGAGGAGGTCGAGCGTGGCCAAACCGGCGGCGCAGGCGAGCGGGTTGCCGCCGAACGTGCTGCCGTGCGATCCCGGCGGCCAGCTCATCTGCTCGGCGCGCGCGATGAAAGCGCCGAGCGGCAGGCCGGAAGCGATGCCCTTGGCAAGGCAGACGATGTCGGGCTGAACGTCCCAGTGCTCGACCGCCAGCAGGTGCCCGGTGCGACCCATGCCCGATTGGACCTCGTCGGCGACCAGCAGAATGCCGTGCTTGAGCGTGAGCTCGCGCAGCCGCGGCAGGAAGTCATCGGGCGGCACCAGGTACCCGCCTTCGCCCTGGATCGGCTCGACGAAAACGGCGGCAACGCTCTCGGGCGGGGCGACTGTGCTGAACAACTCCTCCAGCCGCGCCATGGTCTCGTCGGTGGTCACGCCGCGCGCGGCCGACGGGAAGGGGGCGTGAAACACCGACGAGAGCAGTGGCGCGAACCGCCGGCGCTGGCTGGCCTTCGATGCAGTCAGGGACAGGGCGCCAAACGTCCTGCCGTGGAACCCGCCGATGAAAGCCACGTAGCTCGGCCGGCCTGTCGCGTAGCGGGCGAGCTTCATCGCCCCCTCGATCGCCTCGGCGCCCGAGTTGGTGAAAAAGACTTTCGCCGGGGTGCCGGGTAGGATCCTCGCCTCCAGGCGTTCGGCCAGCTCGATTTCCGAGCGGTAGTAGAAGTCGGTGCCTGACATATGCAGGAAGCGCCTGGCCTGCTCCTCGATCGCCGCCACCACCTTCGGATGGGAATGCCCCGTCGTGTTGACGGCGATGCCTGCGGTGAAGTCGAGGAAGGTGTTGCCGTCCACATCGGTGACCCAGCACCCTTCTCCCCGCTCCATCACGAAGGGGTATGCGCGCGTGAAGCTCGGCGACATCGCTTTGGCGTCTCGCGCGATCAGCGCGGCCGCCCGCGGGCCGGGCAGCTCGGTCTTCATCTGGGGGCGGCGGGCGGTCTTCACGACGCTTGGGCGGCGAACGGGTGATTCATCCCGGCGAAGGTATCAGACCCGCGAGGTGAGGCCAGACGCACCCCTTCCACAAGGTGCCGGTTCGTGTTCCAATTTGGGCCTTGGCAAGGGGGACGCGAACCTTCAGCATCCGGCCGGCAATCCGCGATGACCTGGAGGCGATAGTCGGCATCTACAACTGGGCGGTGAACCAGACGTTCGCCACCATCGACTCCGAGCCGCTCGGCACGGAGGAAGCTGCTGCGTGGTGGGAAGCCCATGGGCGTTCAAAGCTCATCGTCTCCACCGACGAGACCGGGGTGATCGGTTGGGCGCGCCTGTTCCCGTGGAACCAGCGCGGCTTCGACATAGTGGAGGACCTGGTGTACGTCGACCCTGTCCACCAGGGACGCGGCATCGGGCGAGCGCTGCTCGGCGAGCTCATCAAGGAAGCCCGCGGGCTCGGCTACCGAACGATAGTGGCCACCGTCGCCACAGACAACCGCGCCGGCCTGGAGCTGCACACGAAGCTCGGCTTCGAGGTGGTCGGCACGATACGCGATGCCGCGCACAAGTTCGACACGTGGATGGACATCACGCTTGTGCAGCTCGCTCTCGAGAAGGGGAGCTGACCGAGATGCCGCTTCACAAGATCAACGGCCAGTGGATCAACTACGAGGACACTGGTGACGAAGGGTTTCCCGTTGTTTTTGCGCACGGGTTGCTCATGGACCGAGAGATGTTCGACCCGCAGGTCGAGTCTCGCGTCGCCGGCTGTCGAATCATCACATTCGACGCACGCTGTCACGGCCAGACCGAATCGACCAACGATCCGTTCACGTACTGGGACCTGGCCGACGACCTGAAAGGCCTTCTCGACCATCTCGGCATCCAACGTGCGGCGATCGGAGGGATGAGCCAAGGAGGCTTCGTTGCGCTCCGTTTCGCGTTGAGATACCCGGAGCGGGCCGCCGCGCTGATCCTGATCGATACCCAGGCGGGCGTCGAGGATCCCGAAAGGGTCGCGACATACCGGGTCATGCTTGACGTTTGGGTTGCGGAGGGCTTGAACGATCAGCTGGGGGAGACGATCGCAGCGATCATTCTCGGCAATGAATGGCCAGGCCGCGAGCCCTGGATCGAGAAGTGGAGGCAGATGCCGCCCTCGCTCCTCGGCCCCGCGTTCCGGACGCTGGTCGGCCGAGAAGACATCCACGATCGGCTTGGCGAGATCAAGGCCCCGTCGCTGGTGATCCATGGGAAGGCCGACGCCGCCATCGACGTCGAGCTCGCGCAGCGGCTGTGTTCGGAGCTCGCCGACTGCCGCGGGCTGGTCATAGTCGAAGGCGCCGGCCACGCCAGCAACCTGACGCATCCGGACGAGGTCAACATCGCGCTCAAGCAGTTCCTGGGCGACTTGGCGCTGATACCTACCGGCCCGTAGTGTCCCGCTAGCCCGACTGCATCGACGACGGCAAGCCGATGGGCGCTCCGGTCGCGTACGCCGACGGATACACGATCTTCATGTCGCCGACCGCCTGCCACTGCCCGACGACCGCAGCCGACCGCGTGTTCTGCCCTTCGTCCAGGGCTCCGGCGCCCCCGAATCGAACACCTCCGCCGTTGATGCTGTCGCCGACCGGCACATCCACGTTCAGGGCCACGGCCCGAATCGACTCGGGCGTGGGCGTTCCCGAGATCGCGCTGAGCACGTTGTCGAAGAACGTCCAGCCGCCGACGAAGCCGGCCACCGCGGGTATGGTCATGGCGGCTCCGCCGTTGCTGCGCGCATATGTGGCTTGCGCTTGAGCGAGCAGGGCCTTCCCCGCGGGTGAAAGAGCCGCGGGGCTGATCTCGCCATCGGGCTTGTCCGCGGCATAGACGCCCACCGAGCCGGCGCCGAGAAGCCGGCTGAACGCCGGCATGCAAAACGCAGAGCTCGTGCCGATCGCCCCTTTCAGCGTCACGCCCTGATGAAGCAGGGCCTGCCAGATGGCCACGCCGTCGTCGAGGTAGCTGACGTCCCAGAAGTAGTCGGCCCGGTCCGACCCCACACGCGCGGCGATCGCCGTGGCGTCGTAGGCGTGCGGGTCGTACTCGATCACGTCCACCACGTGCATGCCGAGGTCGTGCGCGAGCGTCTGCTCGCCGCCGCCGACCGAGCGGCCGTAAATGTCGTTCACGCGGACGATCACGACCCGGGGCGCAGCCTGCTTCAGTCGCGGCATGAGAACGTCGTGCGTGAAGGTGACCGCCATGCGGCCGAGGGAGCTTCCTGTCGCCACGGTCCTGAACACGTAATGCCGCTGGGCGGTGATGGGATCGGCGACTGCGCCAGTCTCCCAATAGATCGTCTTCAATTCCTCCGCGCGGGCTGACGCGGCGGCCGAAAGCGTGCTCCCGTAGGTGCCGAGGATCGCAGGCACGTGGTAGTCCTTCACGAGCTCTGAGACCGCGGCGCTCGCGGCGTCAGGGGTCGTCGCGTCGACGACCTGCAGGCGGACCGGGATCTTCAAGGTTCCGTTCGCCTGGGCCAGCTGGAGGGCAGCCCTGACCCCTGCCAGCTCCTCCTTGCCTCCCTGAGCCTGCGGCCCGGTGAGCGGGTACACCGCGCCAAGCACGAGGTCATGGCTCGAGCCGGGCTGAGACTGAGCGCACGCCGCCGTAACGAGGAGGACAAGTGCGATGACGGCGGTTAGGCGTGCCACCAGGTCAGGATATCGGCTTGGGCTAACCCCGCTAGCGTTGCCGGGTTGGCCGGGGTCCTCCCGGCCACAACTCTGTCGCTTCAGCCACCAAACATGGCGTTGAGAACTGTTTCTTAAACAATCGGCTGCCTACAGGAAAAAGAGCCATGAGGAAGAACCTCGGTTCTTCCTCATCTCGCATCGGCAAGCTGGCGCTCCAGCTTGTTCGTCGGAGCGTAGCCGTAGTTGACGTGGAGGGAGCGGCCTTCCGGCGACATCACGACAGTGGTCGGGAGCGTGTAGACGTGGAAGCGGTCGGCGAGCTCGCGATCCGCGATCGCGTCGACCTTGTCGATCCGCACGCCGTCAAGCTTCGAGAGCGCGGGCTCCTGGTGAGTGCGGCACACGGAGCAGCTCTCGCCCGTGAAGTAGAGGATGTAGGGCGCGGCCGCCGGCGCCGCGGCTGCACCGATGGCCAGGGCGCGCGCATGCCGGGAGCGCCACAGCTCCAGGCCGGCGGCAGCAAGCACCACAGCACCCGCCACCGCCAGAGCCCAGAGTTGATTCGTCATCACAGAGTCCCGGTCGTCCCGGACGACCGGGTTGCCTTGATCAGTCCTGCCCGGCCGAGCCGGTAGTAGATCTGGCAACCGACGCAGTAGTTGAATGCGACGTTGACAAACGCCAGCACCGCCACGAGCAGTGACAGCGCCAATCCCGCCACCGCGAGCGGTATCAGGAGCACCGACGCAATCGCGAGAACCACCCCGCCCATGCCCTGGGCGAAGTTGTGAGGCTCCGGCCGGTCCTGCACGGGTCGCGGCTTGACTATTCCCTGCGGCTTGAGGAATTTGAAATAGATCTGCTTGAAGAGCGCCAGCTGAGGCGCAAACGTCCCCAGCAGCAGGACCACCGCGAGCAGCGGGATCAGGACGAGGAGCGGCCTGTAGAACGCGCTGCCGATGAACGCGACGAGGACAGTCGCGATGATCCCCGTCTGGTTGACCTTGAGCGCCGAGTGGTCGACGACGCCGGTGGAGGTTGCCATCTAAATCCCTACTTCTCGATCGGTGCCTTGATCGAGCTGCCCCACTCGGTCCACGAGCCGTCGTAATTGCGCACGTCGGGGTAGCCGAGCAGCTCTTTCAGCACGAACCACGTGTGGGCCGAGCGCTCGCCGATGCGGCAGTAGGCGATGACCTCTTTGTTGGACGTGATCCCATTGCCGCCGTAGATCTCCCTGAGGTCATCCGTGCTCTTGAAGGTGCCATCCTCCGCGTTGACGGCGGTGCCCCAAGGAATGCTGACTGCGGTCGGGATGTGGCCACCCCGCTGGGCGCCTTCCTGCGGGAGGTTCTCAGGGGCGAGGAGCTCACCCGAGTATTCCTTCGGCGAGCGCACGTCCACGAGGCCGGCCTTGCCGAGCTTCGACTGCACGTGGTCGCGGTAGGCGCGAATGTCCTCCTTGGGAGAACCGTGGAACTTGTAGTCGGTCGCGGGGTAGCTCGGGGCGTCGGTGCTGTACTCGCGCCCTTCCTTCTCCCACTTGACGCGTCCGCCGTCGATCAGCTGGACCTTGTCGTGGCCGTAATACTTCAGCGCCCAGTACGCGTATGCCGCGAACCAGTTGTTGTTGTCGCCGTAGAGGACGATCGTCGTGTCGGGCGTGATCCCGCTCTGGCCGAGCAGGTTCGCGAGCGCCTCCCTGGAGGCGACGTCACGGTTGAGCTGGTCCTGAAGGTCCTTGCGCCAGTTCCAACCGACTGCGCCTTCGAGGTGACCCTTCTCGTATGCGGACGGGTCGACGTCGACTTCGACCACACGAAGTCCTTTGTCCTTGCCGTGTTCGGCGATCCAATCGGTGCTTACCAAAGCCTTGGTTGTCGTCGATGAGCTCAATTCCAAACCTCCCAGAAATGCGAATGTCCTTGTCTGTCCTTGTCGATTGTCGATTTCGAACGAACGGGTCGAAAGGGCGCGCCCGGCGGGGCGCGAGCTAGCGACCGGGCCTAGCTACAGAAGCAGGCAGGGATTTGAACCAGGCGCTGGGCAGGCCAGACGAGGTCCCGCATTGACACGACATCTTATGACAACTGGCGATGCGCGACCATGATTCCCGGATGATGGATGTCCCTAATGCGAATCGATCTCATTAAGTACCAGGCGCTGGGCAACGACTACCTGGTCGTGGACCTGCCGGCCCCACTGGACAAATTGGTCCCGTTGCTGCCCCTGCTGTGCGATCGCAACCGCGGCGTCGGCTCTGACGGACTCCTCGTGTTCAACGCCCCGAGGATGACGGTCCGCATCTTCAATCCAGACGGCTCCGAAGCCCAGAGGAGCGGAAACGGGCTGCGCATCACGGCAGCGCACGCGGTCCTGGAGCATGGTGCCGGCGACGAGTTCGAGCTCCACACCCTTGATCGCGCGAACCCTGTACGGATCCTTGCGAAGAACGGCGCCGAGATCATCTGTGAGCTCGACATCGGGCGCCCTTCCTTCCGGGCCGTAGACCTGCCCGCCCTGTTCGATGGCGAGCCCGACCGCGTCAGTCTCTACACTCCGGCCGGGCGTGTCCAGGCGATGCTGGTGTCCGTCGGCAACCCTCACTGCGTGGTATTCGGCGAGCCTGTGACCAAGGCCAGATGCATCGAGCTCGGTCCGCTCCTGGAGCACCACGCGTCCTTCCCGGAGAGGACGAACGTCCAGCTGTTCGAGGTGATCGATCGCGCGCGCGTGCGTGTTGAGATATGGGAGCGAGGCGCCGGCTACACGCTCGCCTCTGGCACCAGCGCAAGCGCCGTGGCCGCCGCTTGCATGCGAGCCGGCCTGGTGGACGACCGCGTCACGATCCAGATGCCTGGCGGAGACCTGGAGATCCAGCGGATGGAATCAGGGAACCTGGTCCAGTCAGGCCCGGCGCGCCGCGTCTACCGCGCTCGAATCGACCTGGTCGACTTCAGCCAGACGCCGGCTCCGTCGAAAGGCGCTTGACGGTATCGGGTAGCTCTGCCAACCCCGGCAATACCGCGTCCGCAAGAGAGGGGTCGTCAGGCTCGCCCTGGCGGTTGACCCAGATTCGCCGGATGCCCAGCTCGCTGGCAGGACGGATGTCGTGGAAGTAGCTCTGCGCCACGTGAATCCACGCATCGGCCGACGCTCCGAAGGTGGATTTGAAAAGCAGGAAGTGCGCAGGGCTCGGCTTGTACGCGGCCACGTCCTCGGCGGTCACCACCGCATCGAATGAAACAGGTAGTCGGCGCTGCGTGAGGGCGATGATGTCGCGATCGCAGTTGGTGAGCAGCGCAAGCTTCCAGCCCTCTCTCCGGAGGGAGCCGAGGGCCGGCCCGACATCGGCGAACGGGGGCCAGTAAGGAATGGTGGAAACGAGGGCTGTCGCGTCATCAGGCTTAAGGTCGAGCGACAGTCTGTGCGCCACGCGGCGCACCGTTTCCGTGAGCACCGCGCGGTAGCGCCGGAACGATCCCTCGGTCTCGACCTCGGCCTCGATCGTGGCGTATGAATCCAGGAATTCCGCACCGTGACCAGGGAACAGCAACTCTCCGGTCGTTCTTATCCCGTGACGCCAGTCGATCAGCGTGCCGAAGCAGTCGAAGGTCAGCCAGCGATCGGCCATGTGGGCTCCGATAACGGAGAATTGCACGCGTGGACAATGCGATGGTCGCCGATTGGATGCGGGCTTACGTCCGAGCCTGGGAGACCTATGACCCTGAGGCCATCGGCTCCCTCTTCAGTGAGGACGCGATCTACTCCTACCATCCGTACGACGAGCCTGTGGTCGGCAGGCAGGCGATCGTCGAGTCGTGGTTGAAAGATCCCGACGCGCCAGGCACCTACGAGGCGAGCTACGCGCCGATCGCCATCGAGGGAAATGTTGCGGTCGTCAACGGGAGGAGCCGCTACTTCAGTGACTCCTCCCGCTCCAAGCAGACCAAGGAGTGGGACAACGTCTTTGTCATCGAGTTCGACAAGGATGGCCGCTGCCGCTCCTTTCGCGAGTGGTACGTGGCGCGTAGAGGTCAGATCGATTAGATCCGGCGATCAAGCGCCGGGCGCCCGGAAGCCCGCGCCGGCGGACTTTTTCGCTGCCTTGTCGACCTCTGCCGGCGTGAGCAGGACGATCGTCTTCAGATGCGCCGCGATGCCGGTGCCCCCGACAGCCAGGGCAAGAGCCGCCGCCGTGATGTTGTTCGGAGCTTCGACGATGACATACACGTCGCTTGTGCCGAATGCGAAGTACATCGATTCGACCTGGCCGCCGAGAGCCTTGGCCGCCGCTTCGACAGCCTTCCGACGGCCGCTGCCACCATCCTTGACCAGCGCCTTCAGACCGGCTTGCGAATACGACGCTTCAATCAGATACTTCGCCATCTCCCAGACCTCCTTGAACTAAACGATCGACGTTGACGTGACCCCGATCACCCCGCCTTCGGCAGGTACTCCTGGATCGCATGCGCCAGGTGCTGCATCGTCATCGACTGCAGCCACACCCGCCCCGGACCCGTGAGCGCAGCGAGAAAGATGCCGTCACCACCGAAGAAAGCATTCTTGATGCCCGGAACGGTGGTAACGGTGAACTGCACCGATTCCTGATACATGCCCACGTGGCCGGGATGCACGCGCAGCGTGTTCCCCGCCTGGAGGTCGTAGGTCACCACCTCGCCGTGCAGCTCCACCCACGCCTGGCCCTGCCCCTGCAGCCGCTGCATACGAAACCCGGTCCCGCCGAACACGCCCGCGCCAAGCTTCTGCTGGAACCCGATCGAGAACTGCACCCCGAGGGTCGCGCACATGAAGCCGTGCCGGTGGACCATGTAGCCCTGGCCCGGAGTGATCTCCATCGGCAGGATCTGGCCGGGCAGCTTGGCCGCGAACGCGAGCAGGCCCGGTCCGCCAAGCGCCGTGTACTCGGTCATGAAGAGCGTGCCGCCGGCGACTGCCCGCCCGAGCGCGCTCATGAAGCCTCCCTGCTGGCCTCCGGCCGAGGTCGACGTCTGCATCTGGATCGCCATCGACATCCACGACAGCTGCCCTGACTCGGCGAAGACCTTGTCGTTGGGCTGCATGCTGAGCTCGAGCACGGGCATCACGGTTCCGACGATCTTGGATTCCATTACTTCCCCTGCTCAGAAGTTGGCTGGCATCGGATCAGCGCGCGCGGCGGTCGCTCGCGCGATCACTGTATCAGGAGCCCGGGCCGGTTCCAGTATGGTGCACGTGCTCCAACGTGTGGCGTCGAGCGGCCTTGTGGCCGGGCATCCGCGAGCAGGCGTCGCAAACACCGACGACCAGCACCTCGGTCCGCACCGGTTTGAAACGGTGAAGGTCCTGGAGGTGGGCCTCGAGTGAGTTCACGAGCTCTTCCTGGATGTGAAGCACGCCGCCACAGACCTGACAGACAGCGTGATGGTGATCGCCGCTGGCGAGCTCGTAGTGGGTCGGACCTTCGCCGAGGTGAGCGGCGTAGACCGATCCCGAGGCGGTCAGGGCCTCCAGAGCCCGGTAGACGGTGCTGCGTGGAAATCCCGGCTTCGTCTTGTGAAGCTCGGCAGCGATCTCTTCGGCCGTACAGTGGCCGCCCAACCGCACTACGGCGTTGTAGACCATGGTCCGCTGCGCCGTGCGTCGCATGCCGGGAGCGAGCATCAGCCCGGCGCCACGACGCGCAGATTCCGATCGGCCCTGGTCAGCACACGACAGCCAGTCTCCTCGACCACGACGTCGTCTTCGATCCGGATACCGCCCCAGCCGTGGATGTAGATGCCCGGTTCGATCGTGAACACCATCCCGGGCTCGAGCACTCTGCCCGAGCCGGGGTCCAGGCTCGGGTCCTCATGGGCTTCGAGACCCAGGCCGTGGCCGATGCGATGAAAGAAGTATTCGCCGAAACCAGCCGCCTCGATGACGTCTCTTGCAGCGGCATCCACCTGGCCCGTTGTGGCTCCAGGGTGGACTGCCCTGATTGCCGCGTCGTGCGCCTTCAGGACCAGGCCGTGGATCTCGAGCTGGCGGGCGCTCGGCTCACCGACCACCGCCATGCGGGTGGTGTCAGCCGGGTAGCCCTCGAAAGCGGCTCCGAAGTCGAGCAGCACGAGGTCTCCCGCCTTGAGGACGTCCGCGGACGGACCATGGTGAGGCTCTGCTGTGTTCAGCCCCGTCTGGACCAGGGATTGGAATGAGAGCTTGGCGCCGTACTCGGCGATCGCCGTGTCGATGATGACGGCGACCGCAAGCTCCGACTGCCCGTCGCGTAACTCACGCATGACGGTTTCAGTAACCGCGTCGGTGATGACGCATGCGCGCGCCAGCTTCTCAACCTCGACAGCGCTCTTGGTGAGGCGCAGCCGGCGAATCTCGGGGGCGACGTCGACGAGCTCGCGCGCTGCCACCCTCTCGCTCAGAGCTTCGGCTGCCTGCACAGTCAGGTGCTCCTTCTCGATGCCAAGCCTCGCGCAGTCGCCGAGCGCCTGGCGAACGAGCTCGTAAGCGTCTTCGCCGTCGCGCCACGCGGCGACCGATATCCCGTCGGCGTTTCGGATTGCGTTATCCCGCTCCAGCGCCGGCACTATCAACGTCGCGCGATCCGGGTGGACCGCCAGCGCCATCAGGCGCTCGTGGGGGTTGGCTTCGAAGCCGGTCAGGTAGGCGATCGAGACGGGGCGCGTCACGTAAGCGGCATCGACTCCCGCCTCGGACATCCAGGCTCGAAGGTCTTGCAGCCGTTTCGCGGCTGACGCGGTGGCCCTACTCAATGCCGACGATGCTGACGCGGTACGAACCATTTGGTGTCTTCACCTCGACTTCGTCGCCCACCCGGTGACCAAGCAGGGCCTTGCCCAGCGCCGACTCGTAGCTCACGGTTCCGGCCTTGGGGTCGGCCTCGGCGGAGCCGACGATGCGATAAGCCTCATCGCTCTCGCCGTCCTCGCGAAACCGCACGGTGCTCCCCATGCTGACCACGCCGGGGCTCTTGGCCGTCTCGATGAGGACGTGGTTCTTGATGATCGCCTCGAGCTCCTTGATCCTGGCCTCCATGAAGCCCTGGTCGTTCTTGGCCGCGTGGTACTCGAAATTCTCCGAGAGGTCGCCAAACTCGCGTGCCGCCTTGATCTTGGCCACCACAGCAGGGCGCCGAACGGTCACCAGCTCGTCCAGCTCCTTGCGGACGGTCTCCAGTCCCTCGGGGGTGATGTGGACGTCGTTTGTCATTCAGTCGAGTCTAGACTCCGGAGAGGGAGACTACGATGCCAACGAAGGGCGCTTAAAGGCTGGCGCCGGACGGCGCGGCCGTATACAGTCGCCACATGAGAAGGCTGCTGCTGACCGTGGTGATGCTCCTGATGGGAGCGGCCCTGGTCGGCGGCTCGGCGCGAGCCCTGTTCGGCGAAGCGCTGCTCCCGCTCGACCAGGAGATCGGGACCCACTCGTCGGCGGCCGCTGCGGTCCTGGGCATCGGGCTCATGGCAGCCGCAATCCACCCCTCCAACAACATCGCCTGGGTTCGCGCCGGCATCCTATACGGCTTTGTCACCATCGGGTTCGAGGTTGGCGCGCACTACTTCATCGGCGCCGAGTTCTTCATCGGGCCGGTGATCTTCGGCCTCGCCTGCAGCCTGCTGCTGATCGCCCTCTACCCCCAGCGGTCGAAGCTGGTGCCTCCGATCTCAGACCCGCCCACCGCATACAGGCTGCCGCAGTCCGCCGCTGCGATCACGACGCCCACGGCGCTGCCGACTGCAGCGCCGGCATCGAAGGCCGAGAAGAAGCCTTAGCCCGCCGTCAGCCTTTCGGGACGAGCCTTTGGACCTCGGCCATCATCCGCTTTTGAAGCAGGTACGAGACGCCGTACACGGCACCGGCCAGCGCAGCGCCTGCCAGCACGGCGAGGGCGGCGTGAAGCGGCGCCGGGGAGATCGGGGACAGCGCCACCGCGTCGTCGCCGACCACCGCTGCCACCGCCAGGGCGACAGGGGTCAGCAGCGGGAACAGTTGGACGCGCCTCATGACCGCCGGCACCGGCGGCTCGACGCGGGGGACCATCCGCTGGCCCATCACACCCACCGAGCGCACGTGGCGCAGGTTCGGCGTGACGGTCAGCACGACGCTCACCTGGTTGCCCGGGATCTGCTTCATTCGCGAAGGCTGGACCAGGTACTGCTCGTCTCCTGCACGAGTCTGCAACATCAACATGCCCAGGCCCATCGATGTGCTCACCGATGCCGCCCCCCTCAGCTGCCCCTGCACCAGCTTGGCCTCTGCCTTCCTGTCCTTGAGCGCCAACCGGAAGCCCGGACCGACAAAGCTCGCAAGCAGCGCGATCGGGAGCACCCAGGCCAGCGCGGCCGCGATCGCGACCGGCAGGCCGTATACGGCGGGAATGAGGATCAGCAGGGCCGCGATGATGACCAGGCACCCGACCCCGATCCCGATCGAGATGTAGCCGAGGCGAATCACGAAGTCCGGCGCATAGCCCTGCAGCATCCCGCCCGCCTGGACGAAGCGCTCGCGCTGGCGCTTGGTCTGCCCGGCCGTTGGAGCGGCCGCCGTCTTCGGCTGGACCTTCCGGACCTGCTGGCGGACCTGCATTCGCCTCTTCCCCACGACAGTCAAGTATGAGAGGCAGGCACGCGAGAACTTGGCCCGGGCTCAGGGCGAGAGGAATGGCGGGGCGACCGCCGGCACGAGCACTCGAGCCTGGTGCGTCACGCCGTGGTCCGTCAGCGTGCCCGAGAAGAGGAAGGCCGGCTCGTAGAAGCTGTGGTCGCCGGCCCAGACCAGGACGTACACGAGCTCTGCCTTGGTGAGCCGGACCGTCGGAATCGAAGAGTTGGCGGCGGGCGCCGACGAGGAGAGCACGGACCGGACCGCCTGGTCGCCGGAGATGACCGGGTAGCTGACTGCGTCGAGACTGAGCGGCAGAGGACCGGTTTCCACGACGGTGGGTTTGCCGGCCACAAGGTCGACCTCGATACCGTAGGGATCGCCCACGCCATTGATCAAGCTCACTTGGCCTTCACTCGCCAGGTCGAATAAACGAAGGAACCGGACCCGCACCGTGGCGCCGGACCTCTGAACGTCGACTTGATAGGGCCACGTCGGGATCAGGCTGTGCGAGGAAAGGTAGGCGGTGGCGACCACGATCGGGTCGCTTCCGGAAGCAACGGCAGACGACTTCGAGTCGGTGAGGGTGAATGAGGGCTCGCGAGCCGGTTGTGGCGTGCTCCCGGTCACGACCAGCGTCAAGGCGTCCTCGGTGTAGGTGCCCAAAGCACCCTGTGCGGGTTGGATTGCCGGCGCAATTCCCAGTGACACGGCGAACTGGTTGGCATCGGCGGAAGTCGGCTCCTGGTAGCGGAACACGGGCAGGGTCGCCGCAGTGACGTTCAGCCGGCCGGTCCACGTGATGACTGATGGAACTGGAAGCGTGAGAACGGGGGACGCTTTCACGCCCCCGCCCAGCGGGACCGTAGGGGAGGCGATCTGTGAGAAAGCTGGAGCCGGCAGCCGAGCGGCCGACCCTGGGCCCGCATTGTCCGCGGGTGCGAGCGCCGCTGTGCTCCCCCCGGACCCGGCGAAATGCAAGCCGCCGCGGGTGAGGATGCCGACGCCGACGATGACGATCAGGGCGATGGCAACCGCGACGGACGGCACGGCGGGGGCCTCTCTGAAGCCCTCGACCAGGCCCGAGAGGCTCTCTCGGAGGCGCTGCCAGATCGGGCGACGGGACTGAATGCGGAGCCAGAGCTCGTCCTCGAAGGCCGGGCGAGGGCGCGTGGTCTGGAAGGCGTCGTCGAGCTGGCGTTGCAGCGCCAGCAGGTCGAGGTCCTCCTCCTCGCTCATGCCCCCTCCTTGGCGACCGAGTCGCGGAGCGCTTTCAGCCCGCGGTGATACAGCATCTTGGCAGCGTCCTCGCTGCAGCTCATCAGCACACCGACCTCCTCGAAGCTCAGGCCCGAGTGTCGGAGGGCTATCGAGTCGCGCTGTCGTTCGGGCAGGCGCGCGACGTGCGCCAGGAGGGCGCGGTATTGGAGCCGCTCCTCGGCCATGCGGGAGGGATCGTCCTCGGCCATCGGCTGGTGTTCGATGGTGCGGCGCAGGCGCTCACGCCTGCCGTACGCGCGGAAGTGGTCGGTGGTCGCGTTTCGGGCGATCCGAAAGAGCCAGGCCACCGGGCTGGTATTGCGAGCCTCGAACCGGCCGTAGGCCTGGTATGCGTTCATGAAGACCTGGGCGGTGATGTCCTCGGCGTCGGCTGAAGTCGAGACCTGAGCCCGGACGTAGGCGTATATGCGACCGAGGTAGTCGCGGTAGAGGTCTTCGAAGGGCGGCCGATCGCCAACCACGGGCGATCAATGGTATGGGCAAGCACTGTTGTCTGAGCCAACGCCGGGCGAGGTGTGCGTGTAACGCTGCGGCTTTAGGCGGTCGATCTCATCAAAGCCCCGATTTCAACGGGGCGGTTGGTGAAGATCGAGTCCGGGTGGCACAGCTTGCACCACGCCACGGCCGTCTCGTCGTCGACAGTCCAGACTCCGACGGCGCCGCCGGCGCTGTGAATTTCCTTCACCAGCTGGGCGTCCATTGCTCCCCAATGCGGCGAGAAGACGTCTGCGCCGGCCTCGCGCATCATCCGCGCCGGGTCGATCGGCCTCGCGCCCTCGAGGACACCAAGCTGGAGCCGGGGCTCCATCTCACGTAGCTGCTTGATCGCGGGATGGTAGAAGGAGACCACCGCGCACTCCTCCACAGCGCCGAGCTGCCGCAGCATCGCGACCAGCTTCTCCTCCAGGCCCGGGTACTGGATCGGCACCTGCTTGATCTCGATCACCAGGCCGACCTTGCCGAGCGCCAGCTCGATCACCTCCTGCAGCAGCGGCATAGACTCGCCGAGGCCCGCGTCCAGCCTGCGCAGCTCGGCCGCTGTGTGGTCGCGGACGAGTCCCGTGCCATTGGTCGTCCTTTCGAGCGTATGGTCGTGGATCACGACCAGGCGCCCATCCGAAGACAGGTGGACGTCGCACTCGATGAGATCGCACCCCGCGGCGATCGCGGAGCGGAACGAGCGAATCGTGTTCTCCGGGTGCTCGGCCGGGTTGCCACGGTGGCCGCCGATCAGGGTGCGGCCTTCGTCGTGCGCTGCCTCGTAACGAGTTCGGATTGATTGAGTCAAGGCGCCGGAAAGTTTAACTGCGTCGGGTGGACATTCTGGTGGGATTCGTTCACTCGCCTCCCCGGCTCCGACGGCTGGGGGGCCGCCAAAGCGGGTATTGCTTATCGCCGGACCTCGTTCTTTATAGTGCTTGGGAGATGACCACCGCACCAGCCAGGACCATCGCCGAGCTTCGCGCCGCCGGACACGTGCGCGAGACCGTCAAGCAGGAGATGCGCCGCAACCTGCTCGTGCGCCTTCGTTCAGGCGAACCGCTCCTGGCCGGCATCGTGGGCTATGACGAGACAGTCCTCCCTCAGCTCGCCAACGCGGTGATCTCTGGCCACGATGTGATCATGCTCGGCGAGCGCGGGCAGGCAAAGAGCCGGATCATGCGTTCGCTGGTTAGCCTTCTCGACCCGCTGGTCCCGGCGATCGCCGGCTGCGAGATCAACGACCATCCTTACGAGCCGATCTGCCGGCGCTGCCTGGACCTCGTCGCCAAGAACGGTGACAAGGTCGAGGTCGCGTGGATCGGCCGCGACGTCC
>JBGOTG010000006.1:0-33392 GCA_041476405.1 Candidatus Dormibacteraceae bacterium
AGACTCATTCGTCGTCGCCACCTTCTGGCCCCAGAACGTGGCCGAGGAGACCTTCGACGACTCCGCCTCGTCGCCGGCCCCCGGTCCGGCGCCGATACGGTCGATCCTGGCCAACCAATCGCGACTTGCATTCACCGTCCCTCCCAGCGTCACGTCCATCCCCATCAAGTTCGATTCCGTCCTGGCCTGGGCCGGGTGGATCCAGCGGGTCAACGCGGTGGCTCTGACGACAGGGCCGCGGACCACCGGATCTCTGGGCGAGCCGTCGACGCTCGAGACGGCGATCGAGGTCCCATACCGCCTCATCCTCTCCCCGAGCGAGCTCAGCCACTGGGCGAACGCCACCCAGCCGGTCACCCACAACGGGTGGACCGAGCTCTGGCACACCAGGATGGACGAGTCAGACCCGGCACACAGGCTGCTCCGCGCCGTCTGGGACCGGGACCCGAGCTTCCCCGCGTTCCTCGGCGGCGGATCACCGCCGGGACCCGGCGACAAGCCGTTCACGAACATGGACCTCGAGCCGCAGGACCGCGCCGACATAGTCCTCAACACGTCGGTCGACGTCCCCGGCGGAATCGGAGGTCCGCCTCCCTACACGTCATCGCCCTTGAAGGTCGATCGCATGATGCTCACCGCTCTCGGTGCGTGGATCGACTCGGACGGCATCTGGGAGGGCATCAAGCCGCTGGGCAACGACCTCCTTGAATGGAGGCAGCGCGGGACGGTCGGCCGCGACCACTACGTGAAGATCGTCCGCGAGGGTTACCTGTTCCCCTTCGGCCACCCCGCAGTGCTCATCACCATCTCCGAGCGCAAGTTCAACTTCGACCAGGCGGGGCAGATGGGCGCCTACCTGCGCAAGCGCCAGTTCCTCGTCATACGCAAGCCTGAAAAGCTGTACTCGTCGCACGACGCGGGTCCGCTCGCTCCTGGCATGCAGCACGAGGGCCGTGCATTTCCGTTCCGAAGCATCCGCTTCACGACGCTGGTGACTCCCGACCTCGATTCGCCTGCGTCATCTCAGTACGTGGCGCCGCAGGCCGAGGACGGCAGCGAGATCGCGTTCGTCCCGAAGGTGAGCGGCCAGCCCTTCCTGTTCCACGCTATTGGGACGGACTGGGGCAGCCTCACCTCCGAGTTCGCCGCCGCCGTCGTGTTCATGCCGGGCACAGTCGCCTTCCTCGCCGACCAGGCGACAGTCAACAACGTTCTGAACCAGTGGAACACGACACCTGTGGCCGGTTTGCAGGACCGTCCATTCGGAAGTCAGCGTGTCAACTTCGCCGAGATCGCGAACAAGGCTGATACGTCGCTGCAAGCGAACAAGATGGTTTTCGGGGCGGAGGCCCCCACCGGCGGGACGAGCCTGGCCAATCTCAGGTTGGCCGACCAGGCACCCTTCTATCCGACGGTGAGCCAGGCCGACGTCAGGCTCGCCGCCGCCGAGCAGGTGAAGGGCGGCCAGCTCGACGCCCCCACGGTCAAGATCGCTCAGACCTACATCGACAACGGATTCCTCGCGCCGAACATCGGCCAGATCTACATCGAGATGGTTTCGCCACCGGTCATGCTGAGCTTCACCGCGGACAAGTCCGGCGGCGCGATGACGCCGAGCCTCGGCATCACGGGCCTGTCACGCGGTCTCGGGCCTGTCGGCGACACGGGTTCGATCGCCGGCGGCAGCTTCGACCCCTCGATGTTCTTCGGCGGCAGCAACCCGAAGATCCTCGGCGGCCTGGAGCTGATCAAGATCCTCGCCACCTTCCTCTTCTCGATCGACGGCGACGGCGTGGCGCCCGATGACACTCCGAAGTTAAGCAGCAAGACCATGTTCAAAGACGGCCTGGTCAAGCCCGACGACCTGCCGGCGGAGGGCATCCACACCACCTACGACTGGAAGCCCAAGCTCCAGTCCGACCCGCTCCAGATCTTCGTTCCCGACACCGGCAAGAGCGACCCTGACGACAACGGCAAAGCCGAGCTCAGCGTCGATATCACTACCAACCTCAAGACGCCCGACAGTTCGACCTACGAGGTCAAGGGTGAAATCCAGAACTTCACCGTGAATCTCTTCGGGACCCCGTTCAGGGTCCTGATCCTGCATTTCAAGGACTTCAAGTTCGCAGTCAAGACCGGCAACTCTCCCGACGTCACCGTCGAGATCGACGACGTGCAGTTCGACGGCGTCCTGAAGTTCATCGAGGAGTTGAAGAACTACATCCCGTCGACCGGCGCCGCGCCCTCGCTGGAGATCGGGTCGGACGGCGTGAAGTGGGGCTACACGCTCGCGATCCCTTCCATCACGAGCGGGCAGTTCAACCTCTTCGACCTATCGCTCGGGGCGTCGATGACCCTGCCCTTCACTGACAAGCCGGTGCGGTTCAGGTTCGAGTTCTGCACGCGCGACAAGCCGTTCAAGCTCACGATCTACATCTTCGGCGGCGGCGGCTTCTTCGCGGTTGGAGTCGGCACCGACGGCTTCGAGATCCTGGAGGCGGCGCTGGAGTTCGGGGTCGCAGCGTCCATCGACCTCGGCATCGCCAGCGGCAGCGCGAAGATCGTGGTCGGGATCTACTTCAAGCTCGAGGAGAAGGCAGGGCCGCCCAAACACCAGGAGACCTCGCTGACGGGCTACCTACGAGCTCACGGAGAGGTGTCGGTGATGGGCATCATCTCGATCACCCTCGACATCTACCTCGGGCTCACTTACGAGTTCGAGACGAACAAGGTCACAGGCACGGCGACCGTCAGCATCAGCGTCCACATCGTCTTCTTCAGCATCTCGGCGTCCGTGACGGTGGAGCGCAAGTTCGGCGGCCAGGGGGACCCGAAGTTCACAGACGCGATACCGAACCAGGCGACGTGGAACGAGTACGCAGGCGCGTTCGCCTCGCTGGCGGCATGAGCAAGCCATGAGGGCTCAGGACGTCATCTGGACCGCGCTCCCCAACGGGCGCAAGGACGCGAGCACGCTCAAGCTGTCGGTCTACATCTCGCCGCGCCTGATGACCGACCAGGGGCTTCCAGTTCCGACGCTCACCCAGTTCATGGATTTCCTCAACTGGCCGACGGTCCCTGTGTCGTTCAAAGTGTTCATGGGCGCGTCGGGACCCTTCACTGCCACCAACGTGACAGTCCCCGCGGCCGCCAACGACCTGTACACGTCGGTCTTCAAGACGAGCACCTACGTGCGTCCGCATGTGTTCCCGAGCAGCCTGGCCGGCTCGGTGCGCATCCGCTCGTACCCGGTGCGCCAGATCCGGAGCTTCATCCAGGACGTCTATACGAAAGCGATCACGAGCTCGCCGTCCGACCATCCGCCGCTGGGACAGCTCAACGCGTCGGACTCCTTCGGCAGCATCGGCTTCGTGGCTCCCGACCAGGCCGGCGGCGGCAGCGGCGAGCAGAGGGAGGCGCAGCTGAGCGCGCAGCTCGAGGCGATCCTGCAGCGCGCCCAGTGGGTCGACTTCTCGCAGTTCAATCCGAGCGACCCGAACTACAACGCCCTGGCGTTCCTGCTCGCCAAGCGTTTCCACCAACCACGCTCGGGCCTGGCGGAGGTCCCCACCGACCCCGTCGTGCTCACCAAGCCGACGCTCGCCGCGGCCGGCCCCGACAAGGCCATCGATTTCCACCAGATGATCACGCTGGCGACCGAGCACCCCGCGCTGATGCGCTATTTGGGCCTCGTGGTGGACCTCGAGTTCCAGCCTTCGGGCGTGCCGTTCGGGACGACGAACGTGCGGGTCGTGCCCACCTGGACGCCCCAGCTGGCGACGACCAAGAACTATTCGCCGAAGACGCGATGCAAGTTCAGCAGCAGCGGGTTCTCGGCCGCACCCCGCACCGTCAGCCCGGAGCTGGCGGACGGTGCGCTGCCCCTGGACGACCCGACCCGCTTCGAGCTGATCGAGATCGACCACGACGGCGCGGCGCTCAAGGCGATGCAGTTCGCCAACAACATCCAGCGCGGCCAGCTGCCCGAGCACCTCACCGGCGACACTCCCGCGTCGTATGCGCCGCCGAGCCTGCGCTCGGGCGGGCTCTCGGTCGCAAGGGTCGGGATGGCCGGACAGCTGCTCGGCAACCTCAACCGGTCCACCTCGCTCGACGGAACGTTCAAGGCCGGCGCCGTCCTCAACGCCGAGGACGTGGTCCGCGGCTACGCGGTGCACATCTGGGACTCCGCCTCGGGCAAGTGGCACTCGCTCCTCAACCGCACAGGCACCTACGACTTCGTCGACAAGCCCGAGTCGGTGCCGGTGGCCGACGAAGGGGCGGTGAGCCTTGGCCCCACGAGCAACCCGCTCGCGGCTTCGCCCGACCTGTACCAGCAGGAAACGCTGTTCCTGTGGAGCGGCTGGAGCCTGGCCGCACAGCGGCCCGGCAACACGCTCGTGCCGGATCCCGCGCACGACCCGGGCGGGCCGATGCAGCGGTACGACAGCACTGCCGACGCCGATTTCCGCGTTCAGATCCGCTACAAGGTCCAGCCGGGGTCGCTTCCCCGGCTTCGCTACGGCGTCGGCTACCAGGTCCGTGCCCGGGCCGTCGACCTCGCCGGCAACCGGATTCCGTTCGGAGACCCCACGCTGCCCGACCCGCACGCGAGCCCGATGATTACCTATGCGCGATTCGAGCCAGTCGATACACCTGTCGTGCTCCTGCGCAAGCCGCGCACCCCTGGCGAGTCGGTCGAGAAGGTCGTGATCCGGAGCAACTACAACACCCCGCCGCCGGCCACTGCGATGACCCAGCGGCACATCTCGCCCACCAAGATCGCCGAGATGACCGCCGAAGAGCACGGGCTCTTCGACACGCCGGACGTGATCGACCCCGCGGCGTTCGGCCTGATCGTCTCGAGGGACGACAAGACGTACGCCACGTCGGCGCAGGCCAAGATCGATCCCTTCGATTACGACGGCACACAGTACTTCGACGTGAACAAGCTGCATCTCCCGTTCTTCCCTGATCCGATCGGGCGAGGCGCGTCGTTCCTGGACCTGCCGGGTCTTCCGGTCGGCTCGATCGCCAAGATGCCGTACCTGCCGGCGCCCACCACCAAGTGGCCGGCGTACGTGCCCTTCCGGTTCATCCTCAAGGAGGGGGGCGGAGCACCGGTTCGCGACGTGACCAACGGCACCCTGACCGTCCAGATCCCGAAGGCCGAGGTGGCCACCGTGCGATACAGCACCTACCTCGACCCTGGCGACCTCGGGCTGCTCGGAGTCTGGCTGTGGCTGCCGGTCGCCATCCAGACCACCCTTCAGTCCCAGGCGGCGGACGGGCAGCTGTGGGCTCTCACGCCCTGGCGGACCCTCACGCTGATCCACGCCGTCCGCCAGCCGCTGCTGATCCCGAAATTCCTGTCCATGCCAGGCCCGTTCCGGGACACCATCGGCCAGACCTATGCGTTCTTCATGCAGACCCCGATGGAGGTGGCACGCACGAGCACCGGGTCGCTGAAGGTGTTCGCGGACTGGACCGAGGCCATCGACGCAGGGCCGGGCGCCAGCGTCGATCCGACTCACTCGCCGAAGTCGGCGGTGGCTTTCCAGGTCGACCTGAACGACCCGCCGGCCGGGCCGCCGGACTCCCTCCTCCTGCAAAACGAGCGCCAGGAGTTCCACGACACCAAGTACCGGCGGGTCGCCTACCGGGCTGTCGCCACGAGCAAGTTCGTCGAGTTCTTCCAGCAGACGGCGACGGTTCAGCTCAACGGCACCACTCCGGCTGTCGTCCACGCCCAGGGCTTCATCCCGGAAACCGTCAAGGTGACGTCCCTCGACGGCAAGACGACATACGCCCGGGACAGGGACTTCACCGCGGATGAGACCGCGGGCACCGTCGCGCGGACGTCCCCGAGCAACATCGCGGACGGAGCCAATGTCCTCGTGCCGTACGTCGCTCCGCCTGTCGATCGGCCAGGTCCCAGCGAGGCGCCGATCGTGAGCACCGTCGACATCCCCAACTCGGCCCGCCCGGATGCCCCCGACGTTCTGTACATCGTGCCCACGTGGAAGTGGTCGACCAAGCCAGTCGCGGGTGGCACCAAGTCGACGCGGACGGGTGGCGGCCTTCGCGTCTATATGAACCGGCCGTGGTGGTCGTCAGGCGATGGCGAGCTGCTCGGCGTCCTCCTGTGGCCTTTCGTCTTCGGCGGCCCGCCGGAGCCGCCCGCCGCGCTCAAGCCGTACGTCTCCCGCTTTGGCATCGACCCCATACACGCCGGCCAGTCCACCACGCAGCCTCCGACCCTGAGCCAGTTCACGCTTCGCACCACATCGTCGTCCACGCCGCTTAGCCTGGAGGAGCTGGCCGACCAACCTTCGGTGCTGGTGGCCGGGCACGCTGTCGGATTCGATTCCGTCCGCAAGCTGTGGTACTGCGACATCGCCGTCAACACAGGTCCCGCCTATTTCCCGTTCGTACGCCTCGCGCTGGCGCGATACCAGCCGATCTCGCTGACCAACGCCCACCTTTCGCGCGCGGTGCTCGCCGATTTCGTGCAGACAGCCCAGGGCCGCACGTTCACCTTCGTGCGCAGCGGGACCAACCCTCAACTGTTGATGGTCACCGCGGTGGGCATCAGCTACAGCGCGACGCGAAACGCGGACGGAACTGTGGTGCAAGGGCCGTCGACGATGAGGGTCCAGCTCGAGCAGCGGTCTCACAAGCTCGCCGGCGAGCTGGGCTGGGAGGCGGTGGGCAGTCCCATCGTGCTTTCGCCGTCGCCGTCTGGGTCCAACACGATCTGGAAGGGGCGGGTGCTGCTGCCCTCCGGAAACTGGCCCTTGCGGCTGGTGGTCGAAGAGGTCGAGCGGCTGTCGGCCGACGGCACCTTCGGGCCGACAGGCACCCTGGAGCGCCTGGTCTACACCGACATCGTGCCAGTCTCGCCAGACCAGTTCGGCGTGCTCACCCCGACGCCGTCTCCCGTCAACTTCGGCGGTGTGATCGCAAACCAGGGCTTCGCCGAGCGGACGATCACCGTCACGAACACGGGGACTGCCCCGGTCACTGTCGGCGCGGTGAGCATCATCGGCACCGACGCCGCGCAGTTCAGCATTCGCGCCGACTCCGCATCGGGCCAGCTGCTCAACCCGGGCCTGACCGGCGCCGTGACAGTGCGCTTCACGCCGACGCAGATAGGGTCTTTCAGCGCGCAGCTCGATTTTCCGAACGACTCGCTCCCCAACCCGCTGGACGTGAACCTCACGGGCGTCGGCCAGGGCGCCGTTCTGGACGTGCAGCCCGCGAACCTGGACTTCGGACGCCAGCCCGTCGGCGTCACCAGCCCTCAGATGACCCTGACTCTCACCAACACCGGCAACGTGGACCTGGTCATCGGCACCACCTCGATCACCGGGGCCAACCGCGCCGCCTTCAAGATCGTCACCGACGCCTCGGGGCTCACGGTGGCGGCGGGTGGCGTCACCCACATGGCCCTGACCGCCAGGCCGGGCAGCACCGGCACCAAGGTGGCCACCCTGATGATCCCTTCCAATGCGGCGGGGGGCACGGCATCGGTGGGCCTCACCGTGGTCGGCGTGTGATGGGCTCATACTGACGCCGAGGTAGAGAGGTGCCCTTTGGACTTCACCCGATCTGGGCGGTGGCGATCCTCGCGATCGTTTTGATCCTCTTCGGCGTCGGAAGGTTGCCGAGCGTCGGAGGGGCGCTTGGGCGCGGCATCGGCGAGTTTCGGAAGTCGCTTCGCGGTGACGAGGCTGCTCCGCCGAGCCCTCCGGCCGACTCGAACAAACGTTGAACGCGGCGCCGCCGGGCGCCTGATCTTTCGAGGAGGAGCGGTTGGGTCGCACGATCCCATGGGGGGTCCGCGCAGTCCTGTGGATCACGGCAGCACAGGCGCTCCTGCTCGTGCTCGCGCTGTTCGATCCCCGCTATGTGAACCTGCTCGTGCCCTGGCCGGCCAGCCCGCTGAACGCGCGCTTCATCGCCGCCCTCTACGTGTCGCTCGCCCTGGGCGTGGTCGCCTGCAGCTTTGCGCGCAACTACATAGAGACGCGAATCGTGCTGGTCGGCATAGCAATGGTCACGACAGTGCTGTTCTTCCTGACCCTGCTTCGAATGTACGTGCATCCGCATGAGCTTCCTCATGCGCCGTTCTTCTGGTTGCTCTTCTACGTGGTCGATCCGCTGATGGTGGCTGTCGTGTTCTGGCGCTACGGCTGGGGTCCTCGCGAGACACCCGTCAGAAGCGCGCTGACCCTCGTTTGGGTCGCGGAGGCGCTGCTGTTCGGAATCCTCGGTCTCATCTTCCTGGTTTCCCCTGGCTCGGCCATCAGCGTCTGGCCGTGGGCGATCACCGAGCCGCAGGCGCAGCTATACAGCGTCTTTTTCTTGACCATCGCGACCGTCAGCCTGCTCGCCACCCGCGAAGCACGCTGGGAGGCCGTGCGGTGGCTCGTCTTGATGATCGCGCTGCTCGCGGTGCTGGTCCTCGGCGTCTCGCTGTTTCACTTTGCTCGGTTCACCAGGCCGGCGGCGACGGCCATCTGGTTCGCGACCTTCGCCGGCGAGGCGCTGGTGTTCGGCTGGTTCTTCACGCGGAACCTCATGCGTTCCGCAGCTCGCGCTACGTCCCGCGCATGAGGTCCTGGTCCGCCCTCCAGAGGCTCTACATCTGGTTCCTCATGGCGGGCCTGCTGGTGCAGGGGGCCGGATCGCTGCTGATGTGGTTCAGCCCGCAGGCCAAAGCGGCCACCCCGGTGCTGCTGTCCACGATCATGAACGGCAACCCGCCGCACGCGTGGCTCCACATCGTGTGGTGATTCGGTGGGCTGGTCTACCTGTCGTTGTTCCGCTCGTTCGGCGCCCGGATCACGCTCGGTTTCGTGTTCGGCACGTTTTACACTCTCCTCGGCTTGCTTGGCATCGTCGTCCACGACCCGTTCGGGATGCGGCTGGAGCTGCCCGAGAACGTCTTCCACCTGACCGTCGGACCGACCACGCTGCTCGTCGCCTGGCTGGCCTTCGGCGAGCACGGGCGCCGAATCGAGGCCAGGGCCTCCGCGCCGTGACCGCCGTCCAGGTCGGCACGACAGCCCAGGTCGCGAAACCGCAGTCCGCGCCCGGGTCGGACTATGCGGAGCTCCGGCGCGCAGTGGTCGCCGCCGGCCTGCTCGGCCGGACATACGGCTACTACCTGTTTCGCGGCGGGCTCTGCTTCGCCTTTCTTGGTATCGCCATCGCCCTCGCCGCGGCGCTCCCCCGGACTGCGGCATCGGTACTGGTGGTCGCCCCCCTGCTCGCATTCTCGATCGTGCAGGTCGCGCTGCTTGGACACGATGCGGGCCACCTCGAGGTGTTTCGGAGCACCCGCCGCAACTGGGCTCTCGGCCTCCTCTGCTGGTCGACCGTTGCCGGCGTGGGGTTCTGGTACTGGAACGACAGGCACAACCGGCATCACGGGCACACCAACGACCCCGACTCCGACCCCGACCTCCAGGGCGGCGGCCTGCTGGCTTTCACCGAGGAGGAGGCCGCAGCGCGCCACGGCTGGAAGCGCGCCGCGCTGAGGTTCCAGGGCGTCCTCATCGTATTCGCGGCATGCACTCTCGCCTTCGTGTTCCGGGTGGAGAGCGCGATCTTTGCCTGGCGCAACCTGCGCGGCGGCCGCCGGGCGGTGGAGCTCGCGCTGCTGGGCGCCAACCTGTGTGCGTGGGTCCTCCTGGTGGCGGGCCTGGGCTGGACCGGGGTCGCCATCCTGGTGTCGAGCCAGGTCATCGCCAGCCTCTACCTGGCGGCGCTGATCGCACCCAACCACAAGGGCATGCCGGTCTGGGCGAAGGAGGCCGACATCTCGTTCCTGGAGCGCCAGGTGCTGGGCTCACGCAACGTGACGTCGCACCCGGTCTGGGACTTCGTCTTCGGCGGACTCAACTACCAGATCGAGCACCACCTCTTCCCGAACATGCCGCGGGTCAACTTCAGGAGCGCCAGGGCGATCATCAAACCGTACGTGGAAGCGCGAGGCCTCGACTACCTCGAGGTGAGCCCTCTGGCTTCGTATCGGATGATCTATGACTCGTACCGGGAGTTGAAGCAGACTCTGGCTAAAGGCTAGGGAACCAGGAACTCCAGCGCGCCGGCGACCACGTCGAAGGTGGCGGGCAGCATCCCCGGACGTTCGCCATCGACGTCGACCCCCACCGGCTCCTCGGAGGCGATCTCGACGTGGCGGCCGAGACGGTGGACGACCTTCGGATGGCGGAGGTGAGTTCCTTTGCGCACGCCGGCCATCAGGCCGAAGGTTTCGACCGTCCCCACGTCGCCGATGACGATGACGTCGAGCTGGGCGTCGTCGGGCACTGCTCCTGGCGCGATCAGCATGCCGCCGCCCGCGTATCGGCAGTTGGCGACGACGACCTGCTGGGCGATGATCGCGCTCTCGTCGCCGTCGACGATGAGCCGCATCCGCTTGTTTCGCCAGCGCAGCAGGGTGAGGGCGCCGGCCAGCGTGAAGGTCGTCTCGCCGTTGATGAGCTTGAAGCCTCGGTTCACCAGGTCGGCCACCTCGCTTCCGATCCCCGCATCCGCAACGTTGATGAAATGCCGCGTCACCTTCCCACCTGGGACGGTGACCGTGACACGGCCCGCGTCGATGCGGCGCGACCTTCCAGCGCGCAAGACGGCGGCCGCTTCGTCGATGTCGGTAGGAATCCCGAGCGTGCGCCGGAGGTCGCCTCCGGTTCCCATCGGCAGCAACCCCAGACGGGTCGAGGTCGAGGGCGGTGCGCCGGCCCCGAGGAACCCGTTCACCACCTCGTTGATCGTGCCGTCGCCCCCGGCGGCCACCACCATCCCGCGGTGGTCGGCGAGAGCGCGCCGTGCCAGCTCGGTCGCCTCGCCCGGCCGGCTGGTGAGGACCGCGTCAAAACGAACGCCTGCGTCGCGCAGGCGCGCGGCTGCGCGCGGCCAATGGCGACCAGTCTTGCCGCCTCCCGCCGCCGGGTTCACGATCACTATCACGTCCTCGATGGCGCCCTCCTGGGTAGGGCAGCCTCGACGGCATCGCACACCGTGGCGACCCCGTCCTCGCTTGCTATCCGCCCACCGATCATCTCTGCCCGCGTCCTGAGCGCTGCATCGTCGAGCAGGCGATCGAGCTGCCGTCGTGCCGCGGTGCTGTTGAAGAGGCTGTGATGCGTCCAGCGCCCGGCGCCGATGCGGCCGAGCTGGGCGCCGTTGAAGAACTGATCGATGCCCCAGGGGACGGCCAGCGAGGGAAGGCCCGCCCGCAGGGCTTCGGCGACTGTGTAAGCGCCGCCGTGATGGATCGCCGCGGCGCAGCGCGGATACACCGACGAGAACGGCGCAAACGGAATCGAGAGGACGCTTGCCGGCAGCGGTTGCGGCAAGGTTTCCGCCGGCGCGCCGATCACGAGCGCGCGATTGCCGCGCCTGAGGATCGCCGAGAGCGCGGTGCGGTAAGGGCGCCGCAGGGGAGCCCCGACATACGGGGCCAGCGAGCCGAATGACACCGTCACCACCGGCGTGCCGCGTTCGAGAAACTCCGTCAGGTACTCGGGCTCTCGCCAGCCGGAGGGCGTGTCCCAGAAGCAGTAGCCCGCGACTCGCGCATATCCCGGCCAGTCCGGGGGAGGGGGGAGGAAGGATGGCGAGACAAGGACCGCGGTCAGGATCTTCGAGTGGTCACCGCGACCAAGGACGTCCCGGATCGGAGGGAGCCCGTATGCGGCCCTGACGTCGTTGACAGGGTCGTCGGCCAGGCGCCGGGCCGTGACCCCGATGGCCGACCAGGCCAGGCGGTTGGCCACCCCTCGGAGGGGGCGCGGCAGCTCGATGGGGAGGAGTTGAGGGTCTACCCGCTCGGACCGGATCGTCAGCGCCGTAGGCGTCACCTGGATTCGAGGGGTCCCCGTGAGCTCGGTCGCGATCGAGGCGGCAAGGTGTCCCGCCCTCGCGATCACGAGGTCCGCGTCGTGACAGACGGGCAGCAGGTCGTCGACCTTGGCCCTCAGCGTGGGCCTCAGCCACCGCTCGAACATCGTCCGCACGGATGGCGCCGGGGTCACTCCGCCCACCAACCGTCCGACATGCGGCGCGAGCGAGGTCATCACGTCCCCCGCGATCGGCCGGACCGGAAATCCCTCCCTGGTCACCAGCGGCGCCAGCACCTCTTCGACGGCGAACACCGCGTCGTGACCCCGCGCACGCAATCCGCACGCGATCGCGATGAACGGATTCAGGTCACCCCTCGTGCCGATGGTCGAAAGGACGATCCGCGCCATTCAGCGTGCTCGGAAAGTGGCGACGCGCCGGCCCTTGACCCGCTCCACGCGCGACAGTCTAACGGCCGGTGCAGCGTGTACCCTTGGCCGGTGAAATTGGGACTGGGGCGAGGCGAGAGCACGGCCGAGCCGCCGGCCCAACGGTCACCGGAGGGCGTCCCGAGTCTCCGCCGCATGACGCGGGTCTTTCCGGACCTGCAGGAAGACATGCTCCTCAACCTCTTCCACAAGGGAGCGAAGGTCCAGTGGACGTCGCGCGACCTGGACTGGAGCGCGCCGGTCCGGATGACGTCGCGAGAGCGCATCGCGCTGGCCCGCCTGCTCACTCCCGTCTATTTCGGTGAGCAGTCGGCGATGGCCGGCGCCAGCAACATACTGCCGCAGCTGATGGCGGCCGGCGAGACCACCGCCCAGCTGTACCTGGCCTCGTTCATCATGGATGAGGCCAGGCATTTCGAGTCGTTGACCCGCCTGTACAGGCAGCTCGGCCAGCACCCGCTCGAGCTGCGAGAGATGCCCGAGCTGCTCCGCTATCACAACCGCATTCGCAAGGGCGATCGCGCGGATTGGGTTTGGGGCATCGCGTTCAGCGACGTCATCGCGAAGCATTTCTATCGTGCCTTCGGGGTCGCGCAGGCAGACCCGCTCTTCGGGGAGATGTCGAAGGAGATATTGAAGGACGAGTCGCGGCACCTCGCGTTCGCCGACCAGTACCTCCGCCGGAACGTGCCGCTGATGGACCGGGCGCGCCGCCAGGCCCTGGTCGACCTTCGCGACGACCTCTTCCGCATCCTGCAGTCGATGACCGAGCACGTCAGGGCCGACTCCGCGGTCTTCGGGGTCGACGCCGACGAGTACCTGTCGTGGGTCTGGATGGACGTCGAGAAGTTCGGCAAGCGGCTTGGGATCGATGGAATCGACGAGATGGATGGGACGGATGGGAAAGATGAGATGAACGGGAACGGTGGAGGCGGGCCGCCGGCCGCGGCCGGCAAGCCTGGCGCCGTCGCGCCGCCACGACGACCCTCGCGCAAAACGCCTCCGGCGGTCCTGGCCAGCGCCGCCCCGGAGCCCGCGATGGCTCGCTGCTTCGGATGCCTGATCTCCCTTCTATGCGGCCGAAGGCTGGTCCCGGCATAAGCGCCCCGCCGCGATCGAAGCGGTGGCCGCGAAAGAACACGCCCGAACAGATCGAGGCCCGCCAGGCAGCGCTTCGGGCACTCTCCACCTGGGAGCCCGCGAATGACTTCGTCCTCGATTGGCCGCGGCCCCCTGAGGACTTCGTGGGCTTCGTCGAGGCGCTGACCGCCCACGTGATGCTCCCGGTGTCGGTGGTCGGTCCGCTGCGGTTGAGCCTGGGGCGCTACCACGTCGATGAGCGGAATGGTCAACTGGTCGAGGACGGTCGCGACGTCGAGGAGCTCTTGATCCCCCTTGCGCACTCCGAGGGGGGGCTGTCGGCTTCGATGCAGCGTGGCATCGCTGCAGCGCATGAAGGTGCCGCCGTTCGCACTCACGTGGTGCACGACCGCATCACCAGGGATTCGTGCTTCGTGTTCCGCAGCACCGAGGACGCCGTCGTGTTCGCCCGCTGGGTCGGAGCGCACGCGGACGAGATGCGGGCCTGGCTCCACGATCCGTCCAATCCTCTTTACACCACGCGGGTCGCCGGCGTTCCGCTGCTCAGCCGCCATGCGCGCCTGTGGGAGATCGACACGCACATTCTCGGGCCCGCGTGTCATGTCCTCTACCGCTACACGACAGGGGAAGCCTGCGGGCCGAACATGATCACGCGCAACTCCTACGCATTGAACACCGAGTTCATAGCCAGGCGATTGACCCCGGCCACCGGCCTCGAGCCGGTGCGCGTCCTGCTCGAAGCCAACATGGGCGGGGACAAGAAGCCGAGCGCTCTCTACTTCACCGCCGGAGGGCACGGCAAGACCGTCCTTGCGGAGGTCACCGTCAGCAGCCGGACCCTCAAGCGGGTGCTGCACGTGACGAGCGCAGACCTCGTTGCGCTGGAGCACATCGGTCTCCATGGCAGCCATGCGAGCGGGATGCAGTCGGCAGCCTTCACGCCGGCTTCGGCGGTGGCCGCCCTGTTCGCCGCGACCGGGCAGGACCTCGGGATGGTCGGCACGAGCAGCATGGCGCAGGATGTGCTCGAGGGCCTGGAGGACGGGGTCCACCTGGCGACTCGATTCTCCGGGCTCGAGGTCGGCACCGTCGGCGGGGGCACTTCGATGCCGCATGCCAGGGCCTTCCTGTCGATGCTCGGGTGCTCCGGGCCCGGAAGCGCCTACCGGCTCGCGCAGATCATCGCCGCGGCGGCTGTTTGCCTCGAGCTGTCGGCCTCGGCTTCGGCCGCCACCGACGCCAGCCGGAACTTCGCCCTCGCCCACCTCGCGCAGAGCGGTCGCACGTAGCCGGGGCGGTATCGTGGGAGTCGACGGCTTCCTTAGTTCCGGAGGAGAGAATCGGCCTTGAGCAGCCTTCTGGTCGCACTCGCAACCTTTCTCGCGGCGGGCGTCGAATGGGTCGAAGCCCTGACCATCGTGCTCGCGGTCGGCCTGTTCAAGAGCTGGCGGACGGCCATCCTGGCGACGCTTGCAGCGCTGGCCGTGCTGCTGGTGCTGGTCGCCGTGTTCGGCTTCACGCTGACCCAGTTCATCTCGATTTCCCTGTCACGCGCTGTCGTAGGGATCGGACTGCTCCTCTTCGGCCTCGGCTGGCTGTACAAGGCGATCCTGCGCTCGACCGGGCTGAAGGCCCAGCGCGACGAGGCGGCGGAGTACCAGGACACCCGCGACGAGGTGATGACGCACGGCCACGCGTTCGGCACCGCCTTCGGTGGGGTCTTCCTCGAGGGCCTGGAGGTCGTTTTCATAGTCGTCGCCCTGGGCGGCCTGAACAGCGTCCCAGCCGCGGCCGCAGGCGCAGGGGTATCGCTGGTGGTCGTCGTCGTCGCCGGCATGATCCTCAGGCATCCGCTGACCAGGGTTCCTGAAAACCTCGTCAAGTACGCCGTCGGGGTCATGCTCACCGCATTCGGGACCTTCTTCGCGGGAGAAGGGCTCGGTATCGTCTGGTGGAACGGCGACTTCGTACTCCTGGCCCTCATCGCAGGCTACGCTCTCGCCTCGCTCATCTTCGTGAGGCTGCTGATCTGGCGCCCCGCTCAGATCGTGGACGCAAGACCGATTCGGATGCTCCGCGCGGCGGTCCTGGAAGTCTGGGGTCTTTTCGTCACAGACGGCCTTCTCGCCATCATGACGGTGGCGTCGCTCGCAGCGGTGGGGATCTTCGTCAGCCGCACCACCGGCCAGAGCACAAACGCCGGGCTGCTTCTCGTGGCCGGTGTGGTGCTCGGCCTCGGAGTGTCCCTGTGGGCGGCGGCCCGGGTTGCGGTGGCCACGACCAAGGTCGCCCACGCGCCGGAGCCCGACGAGCCGGCGATCGTCGAGCAGCCGGCGTAGCGGCGCGCGTCTCGAGCCCGCGTGCCTCGATCAGGTCCCTTGAGGCTCGGCGGTGCGGTCGAGGTTGCGAAAGTAGAGGCCCCGCGGGATCAGGGTGACCAGCGCCAACGCTGCGAAGACCGGGGCCATTCCGACTGCGATGGCCGCTGACGCCGGGTCGGCGGCGTGTCCGAACCACTGGTCGGCCGCGACACCAAGGCTCTCTATCACCCACATGGTCAGCAGGCCCCCAACCACGACATATCCCCACCCCTTGCGCTGCCACAACCAGACCGACGCAACCGCAAGCAGCGAGACCAGGCGCAATGCTCAATCCCAAAAGCGATGGGCCCTTCGGCACTCCAATCGAGCGGCCCGCAGGAACAAGCTGGAAGTTGGCGACATGACGCCAGCTCAAGCCATTTCTCAGTTCAAGAGAGGGAACAAGATGAAAGCACTCGTGTATCACGGTCCCGGAAAGAAGTCCTGGGATACCGTGCCCAACCCGACGATCCAGTCGCCCACCGATGCGATCGTCAAGATCGACACCGCGACCATCTGCGGTACCGACCTGCACATCCTCAAGGGTGATGTGCCCGAGGTCAAGGTGGGAACGATCCTCGGCCATGAGGCCGTCGGCACCATCGTCGAGACCGGCTCCTCCGTGACCAACTTTCAGATCGGCGACCACGTCCTGGTCTCGTGCATCACGGCGTGCGGCAGCTGCCGCTTCTGCAAGGAAGCCCGCTACGGGCAGTGCATCGGCGGCGGTGGCTGGATCTTCGGCCATCTGATCAACGGGCTCCAGGCGGAGTACGCCCGGATCCCGTTCGCGGACAACTCGCTGTACAAGGTTCCGTCGGGGCTCACCGATGAGCAGGTCCTGTTCCTGTCCGACATACTTCCGACCTCTTTCGAGGTGGGAGTCCAGAACGGCGGAGTGAGGCCTGGCGACACGGTGGCGATCGTCGGCGCAGGGCCGATCGGCCTGGCGGCTGTCATGACCGCGAAGCTCTACACGCCGGCCCATATCGTCGTGATCGATCTCGACGACGGCCGTCTCGCGAAGGCGAAGGAGTTCGGGGCTGACGTCACCATCAACAACGGCAAGGAGGACGCGGTCAAGCGCGTCCTCGAGCTGACCGGCGGCTTTGGCGCCGACGTGGCTGTCGAAGCGGTCGGCATCCCTTCCACGTTCGAGCTGGCCGCGGAGCTGATCCGCGCCGGCGGGACGCTCGCCAACGTGGGCGTGCACGGCAAGCCCGCAACCCTTCACCTGGAGAAGCTCTGGATCAAGGACGTCACCATCACGACGGGCCTGGTGGACACTCGCACCATCCCGCAGCTGTTGTCGCTCATCGAAGGCGGCAAGCTCGACCCCACAGTCCTGGCAACCCATCACTTCCCGATGGACGCGGCTATGGAGGCCTACGACGTGTTCGGCGACGCAGCCAAGACACACGCGCTCAAGGTCGTCATCGAAGCGACCCCGGTGTCCCACAAGAAGACGTCCAAAGTCGCGGTCCACGCCTCGGCTTAACGATTCACACCCGGCCGGGGCGAAGTGCCCCGGCCGGCCCGAGGCCTGATCGTGCAGGCTTCGGGGCCTGGAATCTGAACTCAGAGCACCGAACACCCCCCCAGGTTGGATGGTGTCCGAGCCATCACGTTTCACGGCGACTTAGGGACCTGTGACCTGTACAACCAGGGAGATGGATGCGAGGCGTCGTGCGCCCAGGGTGGCGAGGCTCGATGAGCCGAGCGGTTGTGGCTGACGAGATGCTCAAAGCGCCCCAACGACCGCGAGCGATCAAGCCGCTTGCCCCCGGGTCCTGGGATTTCACCGAGCGCAGGCGAACCGACTCGGTCATCGCCGAGATGGCGGCCATCGTCGACTCGTCCAACGACGCGATCATCGGCCAGACGCTCGAGGGCGTGATCACCACCTGGAACCGCAGCGCCGAGTTCGTTTACGGGTACTCGGCGGCTGAGATGATCGGAAAGAGCATCTCAACTCTCGTCCCCGAAGATCGCCCCGACGAGGTCCGCGAAATCATTGCCGCGATGGTCGATCACGGGGCTCGGACCGACCACTTCGAGACCCGGCGCATCTGCAAGGACGGGCGGGTGATCGACGTCTCGCTGACCATCTCACCAATCCGTAACCCCGAGGGGACCATAGTGGGGGCCTCATCGGTGGCGCGAGACGTCACCGAGTACAAGGCGATGACGGCGGCCCTCAAAGCGTCGGAGCTGCGGAGCGCCCTGGCCGTCAGCCGCGCCAAGGACGAGATGGTTTCGCTCGTGAGCCACGAGCTTCGAACCCCCCTGGCCAGCCTCGTAGGCTTCACCGAGCTCCTCTACGCGCGCGACTTCTCCGACGATCAGCGAAAGCAGTACCTCGGCGTAATGCTGCGGGAGGGCCGCCGCCTGACCGACCTGATCAACGACGTGCTGCACATCCAACGTCTCGAAGCCGGGCATCAGGACCTGCACTTCGCGCCTGCCGACCTCGAGGCGCTGATCCGGCGCGCCGTGCTCGCTGCGGGGCAGGATGTTCAGAGGCCGATCGAAGTGCGATCGTCGGTGGTGCTGCCCCTGGTGCTGGTCGACACGGATGCCATCCTGCAGGTGCTGGGCAATTTCCTGACCAACGCCCGCAAGTACTCCCCCGATGGCGGCGCGATCCTTGTCAGCACCCGCATGGTCGATGGCATGGTCGAGGTCGACATACAGGACCACGGCCTCGGCCTGCCTGCCGAGGCGCTGCCCAAGCTGTTTGCCACCTTCTACAGAGTCGACAGCGGTGATCGCCGCATGATCAAGGGCACAGGCCTGGGGCTGGCCATCAACCGGCGGATCGTCGAGGCCCACGGCGGGACTGTCGAGGCGCACTCCGAAGGGTCGGGGCTGGGCTCCCGCTTCGTGTTTACGGTGCCGGTGGTTCAAAAGGCCCCCGAAGAGGCTGACGTCCTCATCGTGGAGGACGACGCCGGCTTTGCTCGCCTTCTCCAGGAACAGTTCATAGCCCGCGGCATGACGACGGTGCGAACCGCCGACGCCGAGACGGCGGAACGTCTGCTCAAAGACGGCATGAAGCCGCGCGCCGTGGTGGCCGACCTGGTCTTGCCAGGGGTGCAAGGCGAGCAATTCGTTGCCGGTCTTGGCGACGCCGGCAAATCCGTCCCGGTGCTGGTGCTGACCGTGAAGAACCTCGCGCCGGCCGAGATCTCAGCCCTGCAGCTGGCGGGCGCGACTGCCGTGATGCCGAAGGAAGCGGGAGCGTCCCACGCCGCGGTGAGCCTGATCACCGAGGCGCTCGCGCCGAAAGCGAAGAGCGCCTGAGGTTCCAGAGTCCGTTGACGAGTCAAGCTCGGTTAACCCTGCTGATCGCCGATGACGAGCCGAGCATGCGCCTGCTCGTGCGCGCGACCATCGAGTCCGATGCTTACAGGATCATCGAGGCGGGCGATGGCGACGAAGCCTGGACGTTGATCGAACAGTACAGACCGTCGCTGATCCTCCTGGACATCCAGATGCCGGGACGGACCGGCCTCGAGATTCTTGCCTCCATCAAGGGCGATCCCAACCTGCGCGCAACCCATGTGATCCTCTTGACTGCCAGAGCCCTGCGGGCCGACGTCGCAGCCGGCATGGCTGCGGGAGCCGACTGCTATCTGACCAAACCTTTCTCGCCGCTCGAGCTGCTCGCTCGCGTTGAGGAAGCGCTTCGCACGGTGAAGGCCCCGACCTCGAACCGAACGCCACGCCTGGACGTGCCTCCAATCGCGCAGTCCGCCTGAGACGCGATTTCTCTACGCTACCTCCGCCATGTCGACACGCACGAGGTGCTTCGTCTTCTTTCCGGAAGGGGCGTTCGGTCCGACCAACAACTGTGTAGGCATCGGCGACGTGCTCAGGCGCCGCGGCCATCGCGTCATCTTTGTCGTCGAGGAGTCGTTCAGGGGCACGCTGGAAGCCAAGGGTTTCGAGGAGCGACTGATGCGGCTCGGACCAGCGCCGGCCGAGCCCGAGGTTCCGGGGCAGTTCTGGAAAGACTTTATCCGCGACACCGCGCCGGTCTTCCGCCGGTCGACGCTGGAGCAGCTCGATGGCTTCATCGCGCCGACCTGGCAGGCGCTCGTCGACGGCGCGCGGCACGTCGATCGGCGTCTCGCCGAGATCTTCGACGAGGTTGCCCCCGACGTGATTGTCGAGGACAACGTGGTCGGATTTCCGGCGATCTCCGCGAGCGGCCGGCCGTGGGTCCGCATCGCCTCCTGCAATCCCCTCGAGATGAAGGATCCAGAGCTGCCGCCGACGTTCTCCGGCTACGCGATCGACGACCACGCTCGCTGGAGCGGGTTCCGCGACGAGTACGCGCGCAGCGTCGGCCGGATGCAGGCCGAGTTCTCGCAGTTCTGCGGCGAGAACGGTGCCCCCCAACTGCCGTCGCTCGAGTTCATCGACGAGTCGCCTTGGCTCAACCTGTACCTCTACCCGCAGGAGCTCGACTATCCGCGCAGCCGAGCGCTCCCGGCCACCTGGCACAACCTGGAGACCAGCGTGCGTGCGACGGATCCTTCGTGGGATCCCCCCGCGCGCCACGACGAGGCGCTCGTCTACGTCAGCCTTGGGTCGCTCGGGTCGGCCGACGTGGCGTTGATGGAACGGCTCGTCGACGTCCTCTCTCGCACGCCTCACCGCTACGTGGTCAGCAAGGGGCCTCAACACGAAGCGTATGAGCTGGCCGACAACATGACCGGCGGCGAGTTTCTGCCGCAGACCTCGATCTTGCCCCACGTCGACCTCGTCATCACTCACGGCGGAAACAACACGACCACGGAGTGCATGTACTTTGGCAAACCGATGATCGTCCTGCCGATCTTCTGGGACCAGCACGACAATGCTCAAAGGGTGCATGAGACCTCGCACGGCATCCGCCTGCCCACCTACTCGTTCGAGGATCGAGAGCTGGTCGGCGCCATCGACAGCCTGCTCGCGAACGAATCGCTGCGCCGCCGGATGAGCGCGGCCTCGGCGCGGCTCCAGGCGCGACCCGGCACGCAGCGGGCGGCCGACCTGATCGAAGAGCTGGCGGCAAAGCCACGATGACGGACCGCAGAGCGCTCGTTCTCGGCGGCGGCGGCGTGACCGGGATCGCCTGGGAGATCGGTCTCCTGGCCGGGCTTGCAGAGGCCGGCGTCGATCTCACCTCGGCGGACCTGGTGGTCGGCACGTCGGCCGGCTCGGCGGTCGGGGCGCAGGTCCTGAGCGGCGTCGCGCTCGAGGACCTGTACCTCGCCCAGCTAGCCGACGCGACTGGCGAGATTGCGGTGAAGATGGGGGCGGGGACGATGGCCCGGTTCGTCTTCACCTCTCTGTGGCCTGGTGACGAACGGGGCGCTCGGGCGCGCCTCGGCCGTGCAGCGCTCAAGGCTCGAACGGTGCCCGAGTCGGAGCGGCGCGCCATCATCGAGCAAAGGTTGTCGAGTCGAGAGTGGCCGGAGACCCGGCTGCTCATCACGTCAGTCGACGCCGAGACTGGGGAATCGCGGGTCTTCGATCGCGCCAGCGGTGTTCCGCTGGCTGAGGCGGTGGCTGCCAGCTGCGCCGTCCCGCTCGTGTGGCCGCCGATCACCATCGAAGGCCGCCGCTACATCGACGGTGGCGTCCGGTCGGTGGCCAATGCCGACCTGGCTGCCGGCTGCGATCGCGTCGTCGTCCTCGCTCCGATCGTATTTGCGCTTCGGCGGAGCAGCCGGATCGATCGCCAGCTCGCCTCGCTTGGACCGAATGTGCGGTCGGTCGTGGTCAGCCCTGACGCACACGCGCGGACCGCCATCGGCCCCAACGTCCTTGATCCCGCGCACCGCGCAGCCTCAGCCCGCGCCGGTCGCGACCAGGCGTCAGGCGTGGCGGAGGCGGTCGCAGCTCTGTGGTCGCGCGTCTGAAATGCGGCCGGCAGTCTCGCACAGGACGGCGATGAGAAAGGTCATCTACTCGATGATGGTGTCTCTCGACGGCTACGTTGAACGGACTGACAGATCCCTCGACTGGGCCATCGTCGATGAAGAGATCCACACGTTCGCCAACGACCAGGCGAGCGAGATGGGCGCGTTTCTGTACGGTCGGAGGCTGTACGAGGTCATGGCCGGATACTGGCCGACCGCGGACGCCGACCCGGCGGCCCCTGCGTTCGTGCTCGACTTCGCCCGTATCTGGATGAGCAAGCCCAAGGTCGTCTTCTCGAGGACCCTCGACGGTGTCGATTGGAACAGCAGGCTGGTCAGGACCGACCTCGCGGGGGAGATCACGAAGCTGAAGGGCGAACCCGGCGGGGATCTCGAGCTGGGCGGCCCCAACCTGGCGGGGCAGGTCATTCGGCTTGGGTTGGTCGATGAGTACAGGCTCATCGTCAATCCTGTCGTGCTGGGCGGCGGGACGCCGTTCTTTTCCGCTGTCGATTCTCCGATCAGCCTCCGGCTCCTCGAGGCCCGGACCTTCAGGTCCGGGGTCGTTTACCTTCGCTACGAACGCGCATAGACCGGGGGGCAGCAAACTGCGTGAGGCTCTCCAGAAGCGCATAGCACGCTACGGCGAGCCCGGGACTACGTGGCAGCCGATCGCTTTACAGGCTGAACGAGCGTGTCTTATCGGAGGTCGAGGTGCAGGTCGATCGCAGGCGCTCCCTGTTGCCTGCCGAGCACGACCAGCGCGATGCCTTCGGCGGGACCGATGGTCAGAGTCGTCGAGTTGTTGAAGAAGTTCTGGTTTCCCCCGACCCGTTCCTGAACGTAGCCGGGCAGCGCGCCGACTGCCTTGTCCTTCGCCCCGACCACGCCGGCCACAGTCAGGTTGCTCTCCGTGAAAGGAAGTCGGATCGACACCCCGACTCCGGCGTCAGCCTGGAACAGGCTCAACACGATGCCCACCGTGAGGACGAGGAAGAACCCCGCGCAACCGCACCCGCACCCCTGGTTGCGATAGCGATAACGTGTCCGCCCGCTCGCCTTCTCGTCCATTCAAACCCCCCCGTCACGCAAGCCTATAAGATCGCGCGGGAGCAGGATCCGCGACACCTTCACCGGCAATCACAACGCGCCGGCCACAAGCTCTGGATGCAGCCTGACGTCGGACTGCAGCCGGCGCCGGTTCACCAGGCCAGGCGTGGCTCCGAAGACGCCGACGACATGGGCGGCCTGCGCTGTTCCCCAGGCCATCGCCATCGGCAGCGAAAGGCCGAGCTGCAGCGCGGCAACCAGGGTGGCGCTGTAACCGTCGCCTGCGCCGGTTCGATCCACGACAGGCACTGAGAGGATCCCGCTCCGCGAGAACCGTTCGCCATCGAACGCGTAGGAGCCATGAATCCCATCGGTGATCACCACCGTCTTCGGGCCCAGCTGGTGCAAGCCGTGCAACAGCTCCCTGGGCCGGCCGTCGAGGCCGGTCAGATCGCACGCCTCCTGGCGGTTGAGCAGCAAGACCTCCGTACGACTCAACAGCGGCGCCAGGGCACGCGCGCCCATGCGCAGCTGATGGGTGCCGGGGCTGAATGCGAGCCGCGTGGGATGCCGGTCGAGGTGGCGGCGAAGAGCTTGGTGCAGCCGGTTCACCGCGGCCCCGCGCGGCCCGACCGAGGTTGCGTAGATCCAGCCCGTCCTCGACGGCAGCTCGGGCATGTGATAAGTCCGCGGCTGGTGCCAGACGAAGAGCGTCCGCTCTCCGCGGAACACGAGCGCGGTGCTCGCATTGGTCGTGTGACGCCGATCGCACTCCATCAATGACGTGTCGATGCCCTCGCCTTGCAGCTCGCTCATGATCGAACGGCCCTCGGGGTCGGTGCCGACAACTCCGTAGACCGCCACCCGCAGGCCGAGCCGAGCTGTCGCCACCGCAGCATTCACGCAGTTGCCGCCCGCCATGCGGTGGAACTCGTCGACAGGGATCTTGTCGGCGTAGTCGATGCAGAGCTCCGTCTGTTCGGGCTGCACCTTCAGGGCCAGGTGCGCGTCGTGGATCTTGAGGAAGGTGTCGATTGTGGGGTCGCCGATGGTTACCAGGTCCGGCTCGGTCATCGTCTGTGCCCCCAGGCTCGCAGGGCGGCTCACACGACCACAGGGCCCAAGTGCCCGGGCTCCGCGGGTCGATGGGCACTGTGTCGGCGTCTGGCCTCGGCACAGGCTGGTCGGTAGAGGACATTGGAATGGCAAGGATCACCGTCAAGCACCGTCACGGCCAGAGCTTCGACATCCAGGTGCGCGGTTACAAGCTGGTCTCGGATGAGCCGGCCACGCTGGGTGGTGAGGACGAGGGGCCGACGCCCACCGAGCTGATGATCGCAGGCCTTGCCGCTTGCGCCGCAGATGAGGTGGTTACGACACTTGTGGACCTGGGCCTGGCGCTCGAGCCGATCGAGGTCGGGGCCGACTTCGCCTGGGACGCCGAGGGCCGCAGGATCGCATCTGTGCGACTCCACGTGATGCTTCCCGAGGAGATCGTCGAGAGCGAACGAGAAAGAGTGATGCAGGCGATCCTCTCCTGTCCCGCACGGAAGATGCTGTTGGAGCCCCCTGACATCGAAACCGAGTTGAGCGCCGGGAAGGTCCACGCGGTGGCAGGCCGTTCTTCGGCCGGCGCTGGATGGCCGGAGGAACCGCCACCTGACGTCGACTCGGAGCCCTGAGACCGTTCCCAAGCCTGGCGCGTCAAGAGGAGTGTGAGATCGGTTGGCGGATCACCGTCCGGAGGCGCTCAGGCGCCGAGCGGCGGGGGTCGCCGAGGTAAATCTCATGGTGCCTGCCGGTGAGCCGGTATCCATGCTTCTTGATGAAGTCGTGCAGCCGCGCGATGGTCGGCGCCTCAGCGCTGTACGGGCCGACATGCATGATCTGCGCCGACAGCCCTTCGCGAAACGACTCGAGTCTCACTTTCGCCAGAGCAGGCAGCGGCTTCTTCCGCATCGCCTCAGACCTGACCTTCTCGAGCACTGCGGGCGTGACCGCGGGCGGCTGCATGATCATGGCGGTCCATCGCCAGGTGGCTTTCTCGGCGGGGACGAACCCACCCGCCGAGCCCCACAGGCCTTCGAGCGGTGAGACGCGATATTCGATCCCTGCTTTTTTGAGCGCGAACTTGGCGCCATACGAAAGGCTGTACAGCGCCTGGATGGCGTCCTGAAAGGAGCCCGGCTTGTTGGGGTCCCCGGTCCCGTCGACCATCAGGAACTCGAGCTCGGGCACCTCAACGATCGACGGTTCCTTGGAGCTCGGTCCAAGGAGCTCTTTCAGGTTGATGGTCGATGCTTGCGTGCCCATTGGGCTCCTCCATTCACGTTGTCTGCATGCTTAGCCAGCCTGCGGCGTCGGGGGGGTGCCGGACAGGGCCGATTGTCCCTCGGCCCGCGGCACCGGAGTCCCCCGCAGTCAATCCAGGCAACCGGCGCTACTCGTCGACTGGCGTGAGCAGGTAGGCGCGCGCGTGGCCGTTCACCGTGGCGTAGCCCACGATCTGCCCCTCGTCGTTGATTCCATAGGCAGCGGTCAGCACCACTCCGCGCGCCTTGACCCAGGTGGGAAGGAGCTTGTTCAGGTCGGTCATGTGACCCTTGATGTAGAGGAAGGCGTGGTCGTTGAAGTTGTACGTCTCCGACCAGCCCACTATCTGACCTCGCGAGTTGATGCCGTACGCAAAGCTCTGGCTGCCGCCGGCAAGAGTGCCCAGGTCGTGCATTGTCGTGTCGTAAACGAAGGCGTGAGAGCCCGTCGCCAGCTCCACGGAGCCCGCGATGACGCCCTTCCGGTTGATCGCCTGCCCGCTGCTGCCGAGCGCGCCGGGAAGCTCGACGAGGCTGGTCATGGTCCCCGAGGTTCCGTTGGCGACTGTGGGCTTCCACACGAACGCATGCGAGAAGAAGAAATCGGCATCCAGATTCAAGCCCGTGACCGTGCCGCTCGAGTTGATTGCGTTCGCCGTGCTCCCTGCTGCTCCAGGCAGCTTGCCCAGGTCGTACATGTGGCCTTTGGTCGCGCCGGGCTTCTTGGGGACCCAGAGGAAGGCGTTGTCGACGTTGCGACGGGTCTTGCTGTAACCGACAACCTGACCCCGGTCGTTGATGCCTTTGGCGGCGCTGTAGATCCCGCCGAACGAGCCGAGGTCGATCATCGACTGCTTGTAGATGAAGGCCGCGCTCGTGCCCAGGTCGGGGGCCAGCGATTCGCCCACCACAAGGCCGGAGCCGTTGATGCCGTTGCCTATGCTGCTGCTGCCGCCGGGCAACGCCCCGAGGTCGACCATCGTGCCCCTCGTGCCGTTTGGTTTGAACGGGGTCCAAACGAAGGCGTGAAAGCCGCGCGGGCCGCTGTTGGGTGACGTGTCTGCGTGGCCGGTCACCTGTCCGCGGTCGTTGAGCGTCCACGCGTGGCTGTCGAGGCCGCCAAGAACCCCCAGGTCGGTGAACACGTACCTGGCAGGGTGGTCGGAAGCGGACGCGGAGATGGACAGGCCCAGCACGAGGGCCAGCGCGACCAGAGGCGCAAGAAGTTTGCGTAGCATGAAAATTCCTCCTCTCAACGACAGGGTCTGTTGACTCCCACCTTGCCCTGGATGCGGGCAACCCGCCAAGGGCCGGAGGCCGGGCCTCCGGCAGGCTGTTCGTCCCGTTGTCGCGGGGACGGCATCGGCCGCCTCGCCTGAGCCCCGTAACATGGGGTGAATCGCAACCCAGGCACTTCTGCGCTCACGCGCCCGACCCCGCTCGTGGAACCGCCCCGCCGGCATCGCCCGCCTTGCGCTGCGCGCCCTGGCGGTGATCCTGGTGGTCTGGCTGGCGGCCAGCCTTTTCGCCGAGGTGGTCACGCTGCACCCGGGGCGCAGGGCCCTCGGCCCGACTCCGGCGGCGATAGGGATGGCTTACCAGGATGTCAGCTTCAGGACGCGCGACGGGCTGACCCTGCGCGGGTGGTGGATTCCAGGGACCCTGCACGAAAGTGTCGTCATGATCCACGGCCTGTCCAACAACCGGAGCGAGCCCCTGGGCAAAGCGGGTTACCTCCACCAGGCGGGCTACAACCTCCTTGTCTTCGACCTCCGCGGCCATGGCCAATCCGACGGCAGCGGCACCACGATGGGCTATCGAGAACCCGAGGACGCGCGGGCGGCCGTGGCCGAGGCACGTTCGCTCGACCCCGGGCCGATTGCCTTGTTCGGGTATTCGATGGGAGCCGCGATAGCTGTCGAGGAGGGCGCTTCGAATCGCGATGTGAGCGCCGTGGTCGAGGACAGCGGATTCAGCTCCGTCGGGGATGTGTTCCTGGCGAGGTTCAGCCAGGTGACGCGCTTGCCGGACCTCCCGTGGGCAGCCCCGTTGGTGGCGTTCGGCCAGGTCGACATCGGGACCTCGCTGTGGAACGTGCGACCCGAGGCGGCGGCGGCTCGCTTGCATAAACCGCTGCTGGCGATCGTCGGGAGCGCGGACACCGTCGTTCCTCCGTCAGAGGGTCAGGCCATCTTCTCGGCGGCAGCCGGCCCGAAGCAGTTGCTCCTGGTGCCGGGCGCTGGGCATGTCCAGGCGTACAACACGGCGAACACGGAGTACGAACAGACCGTGCTCGACTTCCTGTCGCGAAGCCTCACCCCGGCGGCGTAGGTTCGCGGCCGGGCTACGCGGCCCGGAGAGCTCGGCCGTGTGTCGGGTGCCGGAGCGCCGCGCTTGGGAGAGCCGGCTCGAACGAGTTGAGCGCGTGCTCGATCGCCCGGGCCAGGCGGTCCGGATCCGGAAGCAGGTTGGGGTCGGCGATCACGCCGACACCCATCGTCCCGCCCATGCTGATGGCGGCGATCGACACGCCGACCGCGCCGGGCAGCGGAAGCATCGGGTAGCACGCCTCGATCCGGTGTCCCAGCCACGACCTGGGCTCGTCAGGTCCGGGGACGTCGGAAAGGACGAGGTTAGCCACAGGAAGGCCGCCGGCGAATCGCACCAAAGCGTCATGAAGGGGGGCAGGCAAGAGCCCCGCCGCTCCGATCAGCATCGACATTCCGAGCCCCGCGTGCACCGTCCTGAGCAGGGCCTTCGACACGGCTATGCGCCGCGCGCACGCCGCCGGATCGGTCGAGTCCAGCGGCAGGTCGACGAAGACCGACGTCACGTAGTTCCCACACTGAGCCTTGTTCGAAGTGAGCCTGGTGGACGCGGGGACCATGGCTTTCATCGCGCGGGGGGCGACCAGGCCGCTGTGCCGGAAGTAGGTGTGCAGGCCGCCCGCAACCGCGGCGAGCAGCACATCGTCGATGCTCACGCCAAGCTGCTGCTTGACCCGGCGGATCCGGTCCATCGACAGGGTGGCCGTGGCGAAGACCCGCCGGCCGCCAACTCGGCCGTTGAACGGACTGGCCTGGGCGATCGGCCCGCTGGCGATGGTGAAGGCCATGCCCGCCAGGCCCTCGAGCCAGGCGTTCGCGGACGGTGTCGGGCGGGCGAGGCGCGGACGGCGTGTCGTCCGCGTGCGCGCGCGACCGGTTGATCGGCCCTCGAGCAGGATCTCAGCGAGCTCCATGCCCCCGATGCCATCGGTGATGGCGTGGTGCATCTTGACGACCAGGGCCTGGCGATGGCCCTGGAGCCCGTCGATCAGGTGCATCTGCCACAGCGGCCGATCACGCGGCAGCAGGTCTTCCTGTATCCGCGCGCACAAGGCGTTCAGCTGAGAGCGGCGCCCAGGCGAGGGCAGGAGGTGATGGAAGACGTGGCGCGTGAGGTCAGGGTGGGCCACCGGGACCCACTCGGCGCGCGCCAGTCCGAGCGGCTTGAACTGCACGCGCTGGCGAAACCTTGGCACGCGGCTGATGCGCGAGGCGATCAGGCGGCTGAGATCGTCGAGCGTCATCGGCCCGCCTTCCGGGGTCGGGGCCCCCAGCACCGAAACCGCCGCAACGTGCATGGGGAGGCCGGGACGCTCGAGCGCCAGAAAAGATGCCTCGAGGGCAGTCAGTCGCACGGCGTGCTCTGCCATGTCTCGACCCTACAAATCTCTCGAGAGATCGGCCAGACGCGACAGACCCTTCCGCCTAGAGTCGAAGGTCACGTTCGACGTCGCCCCGCGGCCCAGCTCCACCGAGGTCCCGAATCGCGAAGGCCGAAAGACCCTTCACGCGCGGCCCTCGAGATGGCACGCTGAGTGCTGTTCCGAGGTGCCGAGTACGGTAAACCAGGGAGTGCTGAACGCGACTGGGTGAAGAGTCGCGAGGCTGTACGCCAAAAGACGCATAGACACTCCAGGGCGAACAGAAAAGCTCCTCGGGACATTTTTTTTATGTAAGCGCAGTCCGAGCCGGCGCCAGCATGGCTTGTGAAGCGTGATCAGCTGCCGGCGTCGGCGGACAAACCGACCGATTGCAGGCCGTCGGCTCTACTGCTCGCGCGGAGAGGCCACCGCTCCCACCGCCAGCAGGTCGCCCTTTGACACCATCCCGATCGCCGAGTCCCGCTCGACGACAGGCAGGTGACCGATACCGTTTTCGACCATCCGCCTTGCCGCGAGGCCGGCGTCGTCGGCGAGGGTGATCGTGATCGCGTCCTCGGTCATGAACTCGTCGACCGATGTCAGCTCGAGGCTGGCCTCTTCGGCGATTGCGGACACCAGGTCTGCCTCGCTGATCACGCCAACCAGCACGCCGTCATCCAGCACGGCGAGGGCGCCCACATGATTGCTTGCCATCTTCTGGGCCGCCTCGAACAGGGTGTCGGTCACCTCGGCGGTGATCACGTCCGTGCTGCACAGCGTCTCGATCTTCATCGTCGTCATCTCCTCGCGGATTCCAAGCGCAGTCTGCGCGTGGCGCGTGAATGAGGCATGGGCCCACCGGCCCGGAATCCCGGGGCCTACCGGCCTCGAGTTTGGGCCGGCTGCCGCGAGGGCATAAAATCAACTGGGTGGGAGCGCTTGACTGGCGCCGCGCGGCCGGGTTGGCCGCCCTGGCGGCGCCGCTGCTGATGTGGTGCGAATTCCTCGCGATGGGGATTTCGCGGCCTGGCTACAACCTGTTGACGCGGCCCTTCAGCGATCTCGCCACGAGGGGCACCCAGAATGCCACCCTCTTCGATCTCGGCTTCTTCCTGTTGCCCGGCGTCCTGACCATAATCCTCGGGGTCGGCCTGTATGCGATCAGCAGCGGCCAGGCCTGGCGCATCGGGGCAGTCATGGTGATGGCGTCCGGCGTGTTCCTGACCGCGGCAGGAGCGTTTCCGCAGGACCCCGGCTCCTTCGTGGAGGGCCTCCTTCACGGCACCATGGCCCAGACCTGCTTCGCGCTGGCCAGCGCCGCTCCGTTGGTGCTCTTTCTGGGGTCGGCGAGCCACGGCCACTTCGCCCCGCCCCGCCGCATCTGGCTGTCGGCGGCCATCGCCGCCTTCGCGATCGAAGCGCTGGCAATCGCCGTGCGGCCCCTGACTTCCTACCCGGACGGGTTCTTCCAGAGGCCGTTCACCATGGTGCTCACGATCTGGTTCGTCGCGACAGGCGCCTGGCTGCTGAGAGGCCGTAACTTCGAGGGTCTTTCGGTCCCTGACTAGCCGTCCCTGAGGACGGAAACTCGACCTCGAGTTGAGCCAGGAGCGCATCCATTACCTCGATTGGCTGAAGGTGCTGATCGTCTACGGCATCATCGTCTTCCACGTCTCGCTCGTCTTCTCGTTCGGCACCTGGCTGGTCTCGAACCACGAGCGAAGCATCGTCCTCACCGCCTTTGCGGGCTTCACGTTTCCCTGGGGCATCCCCGCGATGTTCCTGATCGCAGGCGCAGACGCATGGTTCGGCCTGCGCTCGAGAGCCGTCTCCGATTTCATCCGCAAGCGGTTCCTGCGCCTGCTGGTCCCGATGGTTCCCGGCCTGTTGATCCTGTCGCCGCTGCAGAGATTCGTCAGCAGCGCCAACCCGCCACCCTCGATCGACGGCATGCCGGCCTTCTATCTCGCGTTCTTCCGTGAATTCCACTTCGATTGGACCCTGCAGTTCGTCAGCCGGTACTGGATGCACCTGTGGTTCCTCGGCTACCTGTTTGCGATCTCGATGGCCTGCCTGCCCATCTTGGGATGGCTGCAGGGGACGTCCGGGCGGCTCCTGACTTCGAAGCTGGTCGCCATCGCCAACCGGCGGGCAGGGCTCATCCTGCTGGCTGTCCCGCTAGGGCTCTTCCAGCTCGTGCTGCGGCCCCGCTTCCCGGCGTATCAGGACTGGGCCGACGTGGCAACGTACACGCTGGTCTTCCTCTGGGGGGCCATCGTCTTCAGCGACCGCCGCTTCGAGACGGCCATCCGTGAGCAGATCCGCTGGTTCCTGGGAGGCGGAGTGCTCGCGATGGCGGGGATCGGCGTGCTGGCGTACGTCTCGCCGTCCCACCTGGCGGGCGACTCGCAAGCCCCTGCGGTGCTCCAGGCGCTCTACGCCCTTTTCTGGAGCCTGTACGTCTGGTCCTGGCTGCACGCGGTCCTGTACCTGGGCCTCCGCTGGCTGAACTTCCCGAGTCGAGCTCAGCATTACGCCCAGGAATCCGTCCTCCCCGTCTACGTGATCCACCATCCGGTGGTGCTGCTGGTCGCGTCGTTTGCCGTCACCTGGAACCTCGGGGTGTGGCCCAAGTTCCTGGTGATCCTCGTCAGCGTCGCACTCCTGACGCTGGGCGTTTACGAGTTCGGGGTTCGCCGCTGGGCGGTCACCCGCCTCGTGTTCGGCCTGTACCCGCTGCCGCGCGCCGAGCCCAATGCACGTCAAACCGAATACCGGCCATCGGAGTCCCCGCCCGGCGTCGACTCCCACGCGGCCCCGGCCTGATCGCCCATGGCGGCTCCGCCCCGCACCGCGCTGGTCCTCTCGGGAGGGGGCCTCGTGGGTGGCGCCTGGATGATCGGGGCCTTGAACGCGATCACCGACGAAACCGGGTGGGACCCGGGAGGCGCCGACTGTGTGGTGGGCACTTCGGCCGGGGCGATGTTGGGGGCTCTGCTCGCTTCCGCGGTTCCCCCCTGGCTCCTGATGGCATACGCCGAGGGTGAAAAGCTGGAGGGTCTACCCGCGCTCGGGCGTGGACGCGGCACGTTCGGGTCTGAGATGCGCTTTCACTGGAGCTTTCCCCGTCCGGTTCTGGGTTCGCCCCGCCTCGCGCTCCGCAGCCTGCGCGAGCCCTGGAAGTACGGGCCTGCCGGAATCATCGCGTGGCTGCCACATGGCGTGATCTCCACCCAACCGCTGAAATCCGTCATCCGCGAGCTTGTCGCGAGTGGCTGGAGTCCCCATCCGAACCTGTGGATCGTGGCGATCGACTATGACACCGGCGAGCGAATCGCCTTCGGCCGGCCTGATTCGCGCCGCGCCGACCTGGCGGACGCCGTCGCGGCGTCGTGCGCCATTCCCGGGTTCTACTTTCCGGTCGCCATCGGCAAGCGGCGCTACGTTGACGGCGGGATGTACTCACCCGCCAACCTGGACCTGCTGGTGGACAGCGAGGCCGAGCTTGTGATCTGCCTCAACCCGATGTCGTCGCGCCATCGTGGAGGCATTCTCGAGTCGACCGGCGCCATCGCGAGTTTCGTCCGAGGAGACAACAGGGTCATCCTCGACCGCGAGATCAGCGCCCTTCGGCGAGCAGGCAAGCGGGTGGTGCTCATCGAGCCGGGCGCCGAGGACATCAAGGCGATGGGCTTCAACTACATGAGCAGCAGGCACCTGGACCGAGTCGTCAGAACGGCAGTACGAACTACGGGCGCCGCTCTGCGCGGCACAGAGCCTGGACGGCAACTCAAAGCCCTGCCCCGGGGCGCCTCGGAAAGAGTTCGCCGGCCCGCGGGAAAGCCGTCCAGCTGGCCCGCGGCGCTGTTCCCCCCGGCGCAGCGCAGCGCCTGACCAACTGAGATCAAGCGGTGAATCGACAGCCAGGTCGAGGCCTGGTCCTACGCGGCTTCAGCCGCTTCGCGCACCTCCGCCTTTTGCCCGAATCGCCGGCCCCTGATCGCCACCTGCTGGAAGATGAGCCCACCGATCACGCCGTAACCGATCATGGAGATGATTAGGATCGGACCCATCCAGGAGGTGTTCGTTGTCGAGGTCAGGAACTTGGCGACACCTGCCAGCCATTCCACGTCCGCGGACTCGATGGCGAAGATCTGGGGGATCAGGTAGAGGCCCGCGCCCACCGCGAGGAGGGCCGTCGACACGCGATAGGTCTGGAAGTCGTCATCGGAGTCATAGAGCAATTTCACGTACAGGCTCGCAAAGAGAAGCAAGCCGGCCAGAGGGGCGGTCAATGGAAGGTCGATGGTCATGACCAGGTTGGGAAACAGGAAGATCAGGCTGAGCACGAACGTCGTGAGCATCAGACCGTCGCGCACCAGCACGTACCCGAGCCACCAAACGTCGGCACCGAAGCGCAGTGAAAGCTTCTTTATCGTCCGCAACATGTAAGGACGTGCGAGGTGCAAGATCACCGTCATCGCCCACAACGCCGGCAGTAAGGCGGCGATCGTGGAGACGACCCATTGCTCGCCTCCCTTAAGGATCGCCTGGACTATCGCAGCGGTGACATCTTCAGGTGTCATCTCATCTTTCTCCTATCGAGCTCCGATTCGTCCGGAGCGCACCGGCGCCCTGGTTGCGCCGGC
>JBGOTG010000007.1:0-28088 GCA_041476405.1 Candidatus Dormibacteraceae bacterium
ATGAACCCGGCCTACGTGCGACGTTTCTGACCAATAGGATTTGTGCGCGCCCGCGTAGCTCAATGGATAGAGCGCCTGACTTCGGATCAGGAGGTTGCGAGTTCGAGTCTTGCCGCGGGTACCAGTGCATTGCCGCTTCGGTAGAATCAACCGGCTGCAGCCGGGCGGCTGGCGGAACTGGTAGACGCGCACGTTTGAGGGGCGTGTGAGGTAACTCATCCGGGTTCGAGTCCCGGGTCGCCCACCAGTCGAACAAGTCACCTGAAGGCCCTCTTGCCTTCACACTTACTGATGTGTCAGAGGCCAAGGAGCTCGACCCCGCCACCCAGTTTCGCGAGCTCTATGACCGTGAGTACCTGTCAGTCTTTCGCTCGATCCGCGCCGTCGTGCTCGACCCGTCCGCGGCCGAGGACCTGACCCAGGAGACGTTCGTGAGGGCCTATCGGGCCAGGGACCGCTACACGCCCACCGCCCCTCCTGGAGCCTGGCTCCGCCGCATCGGGATCAACCTGGCGATCTCCTACCTCCGCCGCCAGAAGCTGGCCCGGTTCCTTCCGGCTCGACTCTACGTGGCGCCCGACAGGCGGGACTACGACCGGGCCGAGGCGCGGAACGTGGTCACCAAGGCGCTGACCGCCCTCAGCCCGAAGCTCCGGGCCGCGGTGATCCTCCATTACTACGACGGCCTGACCCGCGAGGAGATCGCCGCCGTGCTCGGGGTGCCGGCCGGGACCGTCGCCTCCAGGATCGCCAAAGCGGTGGCGATCATGAGAAAGGCGACTGGAAGCGACCAAGATTGGGAACCGAAGCGTTCGAGTAATGAAGGTGCCCTACGTGGAAGATAGACCCACACAGGGAGGGTCCGCTATGCCCTCCGAAGCAGACATCGGCCGGATGATCCGGACCACCGTCGACGAGTGGAAGCCTCGAAGGGGCCCCGACTGGTCAGACCTGATGGTCCGCATCGCCGGCACCGGCCCGCCGGCCTGGGTGCTTTACACAACGGCCAGCGCGGCGTTGGTGGTCATTCTCGTGGCCGCTTTCCTGATCGGCTCGGCTCTCCACCTTGGCGCGCTGGCGCCACAGCCGATCCCAGGCAACTTCCACCAGGGGCCCTAGCGAACCGCTAGAACAGCTCGATCTCCTCGCCGAGGCGCCGCTCGCGGGCCGCGGCCAGCACGACGGAGCCGGCGGCAAGATCCCACAGGGCCAGGCCATGGGATTCGAACAGCCTGAGGCCCGGCTCCTCAGGCGGCCGCCAGGTCCCGGTGAGCACCGAGCCCAGCTCGGTCGCGCGCTCCCACTCGAACTTCCCGGCCGCCTGGGCCTGGATCAGGTCGCCGCTCTCGAGCTGTGCGGTGGCCAGCTGGTCGACCACGACGGTCCGCGCCCGGGCCACCAGGTCGGCGGGGATCTCCGTCCGGTTCGGGAAATTCGAGCCCGCGCCGACCACGACAGCGTGGTCCGCGACCCAGGCGTTCTCGAGGACCGGCACCGAGCTTGTGGTCATCGTGATCACGACGTCGGCGCCGCGAACGGCAGCCTCCGCGTTGCTCGCCGCCGTGACTCTGACGCCCAGCCGGGCTGACTGCTCCTGCGCGAAGGCAGCCCGGCGGGCGGGGTCCCGGCTGAATGCCCGAATCTCCTTGATCTGGATCACGCGGGAGATCGCCAATGCCTGGGTCGCCGCCTGCCGGCCGGCGCCGATCAGCGCGACTGTGGCCGGCTGGGTCGGCGCCAGGGCCCTGACCCCGACAGCGGTTGCGGCGCCGGTCCGGAACGCCCCCATGTGATCGGCCTCGATCAGAGCGGCGAGCGAGCCGTCGAGCGCGAACACGACGACCAGGAAGCGCACACGTCCGGCCGCGACCGTGTACGCCTTCAGCCCTGTGCAGTTGCCGCCTGGGAAGGAGGCGAACATAACGTTCAGGAGGCCGCCCGGGGCGAACGTGCGGCGGCGTGGCTCGTTCTGCGCCTTTCCCTCGCCGAGCTCGCGCATGGCGGTCTCGACCGCCGCGATCACGGCATCCATCTCGATCACACGCTCAACATCGGCCTCGCGCAGGACAAGGGTCACGGCAGGGAGAATAGCGCCCATGGCCCAAAGCCCTCTCAACGTGGGGCTCATCGGACTCGGCACCGTCGGCTCTCAAGTCGCCGAGCGGATGCTGACGTGGCGCTCGCAGCTCGCCCGTCGCGCCGGCGTCGAGCTGTGCTTGCAGCGCGTGCTGGTCCGCGACACGGCCAAGCGCCGATCGGTAGACATTGAACCCGACCTGATGACCACCGATCCCGACCAGCTCCTGGAGGACCCGGCCATCCATGTCGTGGTGGAGGTGGCGGGGGGCGATGAGCCCATGCGCGGCTACCTCGAACGCGCGATTCGAGCCGGCAAGCACGTGGTGACCGCCAACAAGGTGGTCATGGCCAAGCACGGCCTCGAGCTTCTCGACCTGGCCGCCGAGAAGAATGTGGACGTCTACTTCGAGGCTGCGGTCGGGGGCGGCATTCCCCTCATCAGCATGTTCCGCACCGACCTTCAGGCAAACCGCATCGAGCGGTTGTCGGCAGTCATCAACGGGACCACCAACTATGTCCTCGGCAGGATGGGCACGGCCGGGCTGTCGCTCGACGAGGCCGTGCGCGAGGCACAGGCCGCCGGCTACGCCGAGGCCGATCCCACTGACGACGTCGGCGGTTTCGACGCCACCTACAAGCTGGCGATCCTCGGATCCATCGCGTACGAGATCAAGGTTCGCCCCGACGACATCTTCCGCGAGGGAATCGAGGGCATCGAGCCTGTCGATTTCCGTTACGCCCGCGAGCTCGGCTACGCGATCAAGCTCATCGCCCACACGCAGCGCCATCCAGGCCGCATCGAGGCCCGAGTCCACCCGGCTATGGTGCCGCTGGACCATCCGCTCGCTCAGGTCGAGGGCGCCAACAATGCCGTCTTCGTCGAGGGCGACCTCGTCGGGCAGGTGCTGCTGGTGGGACAGGGCGCGGGCGGGCGTCCGACAGCGTCGGCGGTGGTCGGGGATCTCATCGACCTCGCGCGCTCGATCCGCCGGGGCGTGCAGAGCCGTCCGTCGTTCAGCTTCGACGACAGGGTCGCGGAGCTCCCGCTGGGCGAGGTGATGACCCGGGCCTACTTCCGCAGACGCGTGGACGACCGCACCGGGGTGCTGGCCGCCATCGGCCAGGTGTTCGCCGAGGAGGGCGTGAGCATCTCAAGCTTCATTCAGAAAGACGCGTGGGTCCAGGAGCAGACCGCGGAGCTCGTGGTGACCACACATCCGTCGAGCGACGCAAGCCTGCAGCGAGCCCGCGCGCGCATGGCGGCGCTCGAGCCGGTGCACGCGGTGTCGTCCTTCCTCCGGGTCTTTTGAGCTGACGTTCATGGGCGTCATCGCTCGCTATCGCGAGTATTTGCCCGTCGGGCCGGCCACTCCCGAGGTCGACCTGCAGGAAGGCTCGACGCCGCTGGTGCCGAGCCGGAACATCGGCCAGGCGCTCGGCCTGAAGCACCTCTACTTCAAGTACGAAGGCCTGAACCCGACTGGCTCGTTCAAGGACCGCGGCATGGTCGTCGCGGTGGCGAAGGCGCTGGAGGAAGGAAGCAGAGTGCTGATGTGCGCCTCCACGGGAAACACCTCGGCCTCGATGGCCGCGTACGCGGCGCGCGTCGGAGTCCGGGCGATTGTCGTCGTGCCCTCCGGCGAGATCGCCCTCAACAAGCTTTCGCAGGCGCTCATGTACGGGGCCAAGGTGATCGCCTTGAAGGGCAGCTTTGACACAGCCCTGGAAGCGGTGCGCGACCTCACGAGCCGCTATCCGGTGGCGCTCATGAACTCCGTCAATCCCAACCGGATCCAGGGTCAGAAGACGGCCGCCTTCGAGATCGTCGACACCATTGGTGACGCGCCCGACTACCTCCTGCTGCCAGTCGGCAACGCCGGCAACATCACCGCCTACTGGAAAGGCTTTCGCGAATACCACGTCGCGGGACGGTCCACGCGGCTGCCCAGGATGGTGGGCGCCCAAGCCGAAGGCGCCGCGCCGATCGTGAACGGGCACGCTGTCGCGCAGCCCAAGACCGTCGCGTCAGCGATCCGGATCGGCAACCCTGCGTCGTGGGAGGGAGCGACTACCGCGCGAGACGAGTCTGGCGGCCTCATCGCCGCCGTGACCGACACCGAGATCCTGTCGGCCCAGATCCGGCTGGCCAACAGCGAGGGGTTGTTCGCCGAGCCCGCGTCGGCGGCGCCGCTGGCGCTTCTCTTCCGGCTCGTCCGGGAGGGCAAGATCGAAAAGGACGCGATCACCGTCGTCGTGCTCACCGGCTCCGGGCTCAAGGACCCGGACGCCGCGTTGAAGAACGTCGAGCCACCAATCGAGCTCGACGGGGATGCGCGCACACTCGCTAAGGTCTTGAAGCTATGAGGGTCCGCGCTCCTGCGTCCATCGCAAACATCGGGCCTGGATTCGACTGCATGGCGATGGCCATCGACCTGTGGCTGGAAGTCGAGGCGGTTCCAGCCGACTCGCCTTCGTGGGACTACGAGGGAGAGGGCGCCGAGTACCTCCTGGCCCATGTCAATCCCTTCTCCCATCTCGCCATGAAAGGACGCGTGCGCAGCGAGATTCCCATCGGGGTCGGGCTCGGCAGCAGCGCCGCGGCGCGCCTGGCCGCGTCGGCGCTGGCCAGCCCCTGGGACGTGAAGAGCCACGTGATCGACGCCGGCGCCGACGAGGGTCATCGCGACAACGTGGCCGCGGCGGCCGCGGGAGGCATCCGGATCGTGTCGGACCAGTTCGACGAGAAGCTCCCGAACCCGGGTTGGGGACTTGCCCTGTTCATCGCTCACGCACCGGTCCCGACGGAGAAGGCCCGCGCGGTGCTGCCAGACGAGATCGCGCGCGACTCCGCGGTCTTCAACATCGCTCGCGCCGCTCTGCTCGTCCGCGCGATCACCGCCAAGCGTCCCAGCCTCCTGGCGCACGCCCTCAAGGACCGGCTCCACCAGCCCCACAGGCTTCACCTGTACCCCTGGACACAAGAGGTCATGTACGCGGCCGAAACAGCGGGCGCATATGGCGCGGCGATCTGTGGCGCCGGGCCAAGCGTGTTCGCGTTCTGCCCGCCTGGGACCTCCGGCCGCATCGCCAAAGCCATGGCCGCGGCCGCGCCCGAGCGCGGCCGTCCCCTGGTGACCCGCGTCACCGACAGGGGGATGTTCAGGACTCCGTGATCGTCCAGAAGTACGGCGGCACCTCGGTGGGGACCGCCGCACGAATCAGGAGGGTCAGCCGCCGCATCGCTGCCACAGTCAGAAGTGGCGAGCAGGTCGTCGCCGTCGTGTCCGCCATGGGACACACCACCGACCGCCTGATCGCTCTGGCGCAGAGCGTCAACCCGGAACCTCCCGCCCGCGAGCTCGACATGCTGATCGCCAACGGCGAGACGATCACGGCGCCGCTCGTCGCCATGTGCCTCGAAGGCATGGGCGTGCCGGCGATATCGCTGTCCGGGCTGCAGGCCGGGGTGCGCACGAGCGCTCATCATTCAAGGGCCCGCATCCGCGACATCAACCCGAGTCGCATCCTCGAAGCGCTCCGCGAAGGCAAGGTGCCGGTGGTCGCGGGCTTCCAGGGGGTCACCGAGGACCTCGAGGTCACAACGCTCGGCCGAGGAGGATCGGACACCACGGCGGTCGCTCTCGCCGCCGCGCTCAAAGCCGACTCGTGCGAGATCTACACCGACGTCGATGGCATCTTCACCGCGGACCCCAGGGTCGTGCGGCACGCGCGCAAGCTGAGCTACATCCGCTACGACGAGATGCTGGAGCTGGCCGCGGTCGGGGCGCGGGTGATGCACCCACGCGCTGTTGAGATCGGCGAGCTCTACGGTGTTTCGATCCACGTCCGCTCGAGCTTCCACAACGGCGTCGGTACCATGATCGTCGCCGAAGTACCCATGGAAGAAAGACAGCGCGTGCGCGGGATCGCACAGGAATCGAACGTCGCCAAGATCACCGTCCTTGGTGTCTCCGACCGCCCCGGCGTGGCGGCGGCCATCTTCGAGCCGCTTGGCAAGGCCGGCATCTCGGTCGACGTGATAGTCCAGAACATCGGCCGTTCGGGCCACACGGACCTCACCTTCTCGGTCGCCGAGTCGGACCTGAAGGCGGCTGAGAAGCTGGTCAAGGCGGCGGTCAAGAAGGTCGGCGCGCGGAGCGTCGTGTCGGCGGGCGGCATCGCCAAGCTGTCGATAGTGGGCACGGGGATGCTGGGCACGCCTGGCATCGCGGGTCGCATGTTCCGCGCGCTCGCGGACGCCGGCATCAACATCGAGATGATCAGCACGTCCGAGATCCGCATCACCTGCCTGGTAGCGCGAGACCAGGTGGAAAAGGGCGTCCGCGTCCTGCACAAGACCTTCGAGCTGGAAGCAGAGTAGTTGCCCGTTAACGTAGCGATCGTCGGCCCGGCCGGGTCGGGCAAGACCACGCTCTTCAACGCGCTGACCTCGGGGCGTGGCGCGGACGGCGTCGGCATGGTCGACGTTCCTGATGAGCGCCTCGAACGCCTCTCGGCAGCCGTCAAGCCGCTCAAGACGACCGCCGCCCAGGTGCGTGTGGAGGACACGCCTCCGGGCAGCCGTGCCCAACGCGTGGCGTTTGCCCGCCAGGCCGACGTGCTGGTCAAGGTCGCCCGGTGCTTCGGCCCCGCCCCGGATCCGGCCGCCGAGCTCGAGGAGTTCGCGCTCGACCTGGTGCTGGCGGATCTCGCCTCGGTCGAGAGGCGGCTCGACATAGTGGCCAAGGAGGCGCGCGCGGGAAAGAAGGACGCGCAGAGCGAGCACGACGTGTTGACGCTGGCCAAGGAGCACCTCGACGCAGGCAAGGAGCTGCGCACGTTGCAGCTCGAGCCGGATCAGCGCGCGCTGCTGATGGGCGTGTTCCCGGTCACCATGAAGCCCGCGGTGTATGTCGCCAACTCGGCGGACGAGCTGCTCCCCGGGGGAGGCGAGCCCGCCGCCAGGGTGGCCAGGCTCGCCAATGCCGAGGGGGCGCCGGCGATCGTCCTGTCGGCGCGACTGGAAGCCGAGCTGGGGGAGCTCGATCCGAGCGAGCAGGCGGAGATGCGGGCGGGCTACGGCATCGACGAGTCGGGGCTGGGGCGTATCGCGCGGGCGGTCTGGGAGGCGGGAGGCCTGATCACGTACTTCACGGCCGGCGAGCCAGAGGTCCGGGCCTGGCCTTGCGAGCGCGACGCGCTCGCGCCCATCGCGGCGAGCAAGATCCACACCGATTTCGAAAAGCATTTCATCCGCGCCGAGGTCACCTCCGTCGACGAGCTCGTCGCCGCCGGGTCGATGGACCCCCTCCGCGCCGCCGGCAAGCTTCGCATCGAGGGTCGCGAATATCGCGTCAAGGATGGCGACGTCGTGTTCTTCCGCGTCGGACGATAAACAGGGTTTCACAGGACCCTCGCTGCCCCATTATTTAGGCATGGCCCAGCTTCGTTTCAGTGGGGCGCACGTGTGGGTTAAGGTCGAGGGGCAGGAGGCGATTCTCGGTCTCAGCGACTACCTCCAGGACCAGATGGGGGAGATCACCTCGCTCGAGCTTCCGGACCTCGGCGACATCCTCCGCGCCAGGAGGCGCATGGGTCATGTCGAGTCCGAGGAATCGTCGTCGCCGCTTGAAGCGCCGATCAGCGGCGAGGTCGTCGACGTGAACGCCGAGGCGATCGACAACCCTGACATCGTCAACACTGAACCGTATTCCGCCGGCTGGCTGTTGCGAGTCAGGATCGAAGACCCGAGCGAGCTCGAAGATCTGATCAGCGAAGAGGAGTACGCGGAGCTGACCACCGAAGTCTGAAAATAGCGCCTCATGCTGAGGGGAAAGCTCTGGCGCGACGGCGAGTTTCTGAAGCTCTGGTCCGGCCAGGCGATCAGCGAGATCGGCAGCCAGGTGAGCCAGCTCGCTCTGCCGACCGTCGCGATCCTCGTGCTGGGCGCGACACCTTTCCAGGTCGGATTGCTGGCCGCGCTGGAGAACCTCGCGTTTCCGGTGCTCGGCCTCGTGGCCGGCGTTTACGTGGACCGCCTGCGAAGGCGGCCGATCATGATCGCGTGCGACCTGGGCCGGATGGTCGCGCTCGCGAGCGTGCCCATCGCGTTCGCATTCGGCGTCCTGGGCATGCCGCAGCTTTACGTCGTGGCACTGGTCACCGGCGTCGGCACGGTGTTCTTCGACGTCGCATATCAGTCATACCTCCCCGCCCTGATCCCGCGCGCGGACCTCGTGGAGGGCAACACCAAGCTGCAGGTGACAGGTTCGGTCGCGCAGATGGCCGGCCCGGCCCTGGCCGGCTTCCTGATCCAGCTGGTGGGGCCTGCGCGCGCGGTCGCAGCGGACGCCACCTCCTTTCTTGTGTCGGTCGCGTCGCTGTTGTGGATTCGCCGCCCGGAACCGGCGCCGAAGCCCGGAACCGTATCGGGCCGGCGCGGCTTTTTCGCGGAGATGTGGGAGGGCATCCAGGTCGTCTTCGGAAATCCGACCATCTGGAAGATCGCCGGCAGCACTTCGACGTCGAACCTGGGCGGGAACATCTTCTTCGCGGTGTTTCTGATATTTGCGTATCGCGTCCTGCATCTCAGCCCAGGCACCATCGGGATCATCTTCGGAGCCGGCGCGGTCGGAGGGTTGTTGGGCGCGCTGAGCGCATCGTGGATCGCGCGCCGCATCGGACTCGGGCCGACCCTCTTCGTGACTATCGTGATCGGCGGCCTTGCGATGATCCTGGTCCCTATCGCGCAGCTCGGTTGGGCAATTCCGCTGCTGCTCGCGGCGATGGTGATCCAGAGCTTTACCAACCCCGTCTACAACGTCAACCAGGTGAGCCTTCGCCAGGCCATCACACCGGACCGAGTGCAGGGCCGCATGAACGCCACGGTTCGAACGATCATCTGGGGGACGATGCCGATCGGGTCGTTCATCGGCGGAGTGATCGGCAGCACATACGGCCTCGAGCCGGCGATGTACATCGGCATCGCGATCTCGGTCCTCGCGGGCTTCTGGATCTTGCTGGGACCGATCCGTCTGCGCGTCCAGCCGGAGCCGGTTTAGGGAATCCCGTACACGCGCCGCGTGCTGGATTTGATGAGCACGAAGAGCACCGGGATTCCCACCAGGACCAAAGACCACGCTGCCGACACGATGAGGGCGGCGACCCAACCCCACGGTTGGTGCGCGCGCAGGCCGAAGTACGCGACCGCGTGCAACGATGCGGCTGCGGCGACGAAGAAGAACACGATGAACACCTCGACCACGAACAGTGTCGAGAGGTCGCCGCTGACGCCTGTCCTCACCATCGCCTGGTGCAGCTGGTCGCGCCCGTTCGGCGCGGCGACGATGGCGGCGAACTGGGCGAGCTGCACGAGCCAGAGCACCGCCCCCGCACCGAAGAGGAAAGGCAGCCAGCGCAGCGTCGACGGCGGCGCGGCTCTCGGCGGCACGGGGTCGAAGGGCCGAGTCCCTGCGCCGGGCGGCGGTCGGGTGGGCGGGCCTGACATGTCGATATGGTCCCCCGGGTTGTGAGAAGACGTGTTAAGGCTTGACAGTCACTACATTCGGCGGTATAACTGCGCCCGGGACACAACATATCGTAGCCAACGTCTCACTCAGTTGAGTCCCGCGGCCCAACGACAGGCAGGCGGATCCACCCCAAAGGTCACACCACACGATCCACCACAGGCTCCAGCAACCGCCTGCCTGTTTCAAACTCTTAAACTCGACCTATGAGTCGCAAGGGTAAGAAGAAAGGCAAGGGCGCGAAGTTCCGGCCACCAGTTAGGGCCGCCGGCGCCCCGGGACAGCCGCTGGCGCAGCGCAGCGTCTCGCAGGCCCGGGTCGGCGGTGACCAGGCGCTGGTGCGTGCCGTCGAGATGTCGCTGGGCGCTCGCAACCAGGTGGTCAAGGCCCGAGGCGGCCAGAAGGTGATCGAATCGGGCGATCCCGCGATTCCTCTCGATCGCGTCCCGTTCTTCACCAGGGACTTGGTGCGCCTGGTCATCGTGGGCGCCGCCATGGTCGTCCTGCTCGGCTTGGGCTCGATCGCGGTCCCCATGATCGTCAAGTAGAGCCGGCGGCTCGGGGCCCTTACGCCGGCACGGATACACTCAGTTCGTGCGGGTGATCCTGTTCACGGGCAAGGGTGGGGTGGGCAAGACCTCGGTCGCTGCGGCCACCGCGGTCCAGTGCGCCCGTGCCGGCTATCGGACCGTGGTGATGAGCACCGACCCCGCGCACTCGCTGGGCGACTCTTTCGACGTCGAGCTTGGCGCCGACCTCACCTCGATCTCGAGCAACCTGTGGGCCCACGAAGTCTCATCGCTGCACGAGATGCAGCGCCACTGGGCAAAGCTGCACGAGTACGCGGTCGAGGTCTTCTCGACCCAGGGCCTCGACGAGGTCGTGGCAGAGGAAGTCGCCAACCCGCCGGGGATGGACGAGATCGCCTCCCTGATGTGGATCAAGCACTACGCGCAGCGCAACGAGCACGACGTCCTCATCGTCGATTGCGCCCCGACTGGGGAGACCCTGCAGCTCCTCACCTTTCCCGACGCCGCGAAGTGGTGGCTCGACAAGATCTACCCGTGGGAGCGGCGCGCGATGCGCTTGGCGCGCCCCGTGCTCCAGCCGATGATGGGCATCCCGCTTCCATCCGACGAGGTCTACGCATCGCTCAAGGATCTCCTCATGGACCTGGGCGGCATGCGCAAGGTGCTCACCGATCCCGCTGTCACGACTGTCCGCATCGTCCTCAACCTCGAGAAGATGGTCGTGAAAGAGGCCAAGCGCGCTTTCAGCTACCTCAGCCTGTTCGGATACGTGACCGACGCGGTCATCGTGAATCGCCTGCTTCCCACCGAGGTGCACGACGAGCTGTTCAAGAAATGGCAGCGCATCCACAAGAAATACGAGGCCGAGGTCGAGGAATCTTTCGCCGGGATCCCCATCTTGAACGTGCCCCTCTTCGACCAGGAGGTCGTCGGCGAGGAGATGCTGCTGCGCATGGCCCAGGCGACCTATGGAGACCGGGATCCTGCCGAGTTCTTCGCCCACTCGAGCCCGCAGCGCATCGACAAGGACGGGTCCGACTATGTCCTCACGCTGAAGGTGCCTTTCGTCGATCGGTCCGCCGTCGACCTCAGCCGCCACAACGGAGAGCTTTACGTGACAGTGGGCAACTACCGAAGGGAGATCTCCCTGCCGCGCGTGCTGGCCAAGCGCGACACCGCCGGCGCGACCATCCAGGATGGCGAGCTGCGAGTGCGGTTCGCGCGCCGCCCCGAGGCGCCCGATCTCGTGCGCGAGGAGAGGTGAGAGGAGAGGTGAGAGGAGCATGACCCGCGACGGCGAGCGTCTGATCGAACTGCTGAACGAGCTTGGGTCGCGGTTTACGCACGTGATGTCTGAGGTGGTTCCTCCGGCGGCCCAGGTCCACCTGCTCAACGCGCAGCGCGAGCTGATCACGGCCCTGATGCTCATCTACGAGAACCGGGTCACCGCCGCCCCGGCGGGTCGTTCGAAGGCGAGAGCCTCCTCGCAGCGGAGCGCCGGGCGCCGCCCTCCGAGACGCGTCGGCAAGATCCCCATCGAGTGAAGGATTTCGTCGCCTTCGTCCTGGCGGCGCTGCTGCTGGTGCCCGCGCTGCTGGTGGCGATCCCCGTCCACGAGATGGGCCACGCCGCTGCCGCGTACTTCCAGGGCGATCGCTCGGTTCGGTACTTCGGCTACTTGAGGCCCGACCCCAGGCGTTATCTCGATCCGCTGGGCGTGATCGCGGTGTTCATCGCCCTGGTCGGGTGGGGCCGGCGCGTGCCCATCCAACCGAATCGGATCAACACGATGCGCCAGCGCCTGGTGCACGAGCTTGGCGGTCCGGCCGCGAATCTCGTGGTGGCGGTCGCGCTGGGCGCCGTGTGGAGGGGCCTCACCGCGATTGGCATCCAGTCGACGTTCAGCCTGTCGGCCGGCTTGATCGGCGCGCTGATCTACACGATCGTGTTTCTGAACCTGTCGATCTTCGCGTTTCAGCTGCTACCGATTCCGGGCCTTGACGGATGGGACGTGGTGGAGACCCTGTTCCGCAGCCGCAATCCGCGCTTCTTCGTCAACGTGTCCACGCGCCGGCAGCAGATCTGGATCGGAGCGATCGTCATCCTGTTTCTCTTCCAGCTTCTCCAGGGCTCGAGCCTGCTTGCGCTTGTCATGTCGCCGTTCTACACGCCCGCGAGCCTAATCTCATTGGGTCAATGCAGCGGATACGCCATCCCCGGGCTGACGGGCCTTCTGCCCTGCCTGCCGTGGGGACGCTGATCAACGAGCCCGCATATGCACCCCTGGTGGGGGATTTCGGTCGTGCCAGCGTGGTCGCCGCCCTCCGGGAGCAGGTTGCTTCGGAGCGTGGAGCGACAGTGGTGTCCGACTCGGAGCGCCTGAGCCAGGTCGAGGCCCGGCTCCGCACTTCGGTCGAGCCGCGGCTGCGCAGGGTCATCAACGCGAGCGGAGTGATCCTCCACACCAACCTCGGACGGGCGCCGCTCTCGCGTGAGGCGGTCGAAGCGGTGGTCGCAGCCGCCGGCAGCTACAGCAACCTCGAGATGGATCTCGACAGCGGGCGGCGCGGCGAGCGCTCGGCGCTCCTGACCAGCCTGCTGACGAACCTTTTCGGATGCGAAGCAGCGCTGGTCGTGAACAACAACGCGGCCGCCGTGCTCCTGGCCCTGACCGCCCTGTGCAAGGGGCGAGAGGTCATCGTTTCCCGCGGGCAGCTCGTGGAGATCGGCGGCTCGTTCCGCATGCCCGACGTGATGCGGGTGTCAGGCGCGCGAATGGTCGAGGTCGGCACGACGAACCGCACTCGCGCCGATGACTACGAGCAGGCGGTGACCCCGAAGACGGCGGCCCTCCTGCGCGTTCACACGTCCAACTTCCGGGTCTCCGGCTTCACCGAGTCTGCGTCCCTCGCCGAGATGGCGGCGGTCGCGCGCCGCCGGGGCGTGCTTTTGATCGACGACCTTGGGAGTGGCGCCATCGAGGCGACGGCGGACGAGCCCACCATCTCGGAATCAGTACGCCACTGCGACGTCGTCACCTTCTCCGGAGACAAGCTGATCGGCGGGCCGCAGGCCGGTATCGTGCTCGGCGCGACCGAGGCGGGTGTGGCTGCCGTACGCAAGATGTTGCGCCATCCCCTGGCACGGGCGGTGCGCATCGACAAGCTGACGCTCGCCGCTCTCGAGGCAACGCTCAGGCAGCGCATCAGCGGCCGTCTGGATGAGATCCCTGTCGAGCGCATGCTGCGGGTCCCTGTCGAACAGGTGCGGCGGCGGGCGGCGCTGTGGTCGGTGAAGCTGGAGGAAAGGGGCGTGCGGTCGAGCCTCGTGCCTGGTGAGACGGCGGTGGGTGGAGGCTCAGTCCCCGGCCACGGCCTGCCGACGACGCTGCTCGCCCTCGACGGCCCCGCGTCGCGCCTTTCGGCGGCCCTGCGGCGCGGAGACCCGCCGGTGATCACCCGCATCGAGGACGACGCATGCTGCCTTGACCCGCGGACCGTGTTGAGGGGTGAGGACGAGACCTTGATCGACGCCGTGGAGGTGGCAGCCCGGAGCCTCGGGCGGTGACTGCCGAGTTCGTCGTCGGCACCGCGGGCCACATCGACCACGGCAAGTCGACCCTGATCACCGCGCTGACCGGCATCGATCCCGACCGGCTCGCCGAAGAGAAGAGGCGCGGCATGACCATCGATCTCGGATTCGCCCACATGACTCTGCCGAGCGGCCGTGAGATCGGCATCGTGGATGTGCCCGGACACGCGCGCTTCATGCGCAACATGCTCGCGGGGACGCATGGACTCGACGCGGTGTTGCTCGTCATCGCGGCCGACGAGGGCGTGATGCCGCAGACACGCGAGCACCTCGAGATCGTCGACCTGCTCGACGTGCCGCGCGGGATCGTCGTGCTGACCAAGGTCGACCTCGTCGACGAAGCGTGGCTCGAGCTGGTCACCACGGAGGTGCGCGAGACGCTGGAAAAGACGGCGCTGGCGGCGGCAGCGATCCATCCGGTCTCCGCGGTCACCGGGCAAGGGCTGGCCGAGCTGATCGCGGCGCTCGACAACCTCCTCGACGGAGCCGAGCCGCGCCCCGATCTCGGCCGCCCGCGCCTGCCCATCGACAGGGTGTTCACGATGAGCGGATTCGGCACCGTCGTGACTGGCACCCTTGTCGACGGCAGCCTGAGCGTGGGTGACGAGCTGGAGGTCGTGCCTGCCGGTCGCCTTGTCCGAGTCAGAGGCCTGCAGAGACACAACCGCGGTGTCGAGACCGCGTCGCCGGGCAGCCGGGTCGCAGCGAACGTCACAGGGGTTGAGAAGAACGAGCTCGCGCGGGGCGACGTCCTGTCCGCCCCGCATACCCTGCAATCGACACGTCGCGTCGACGCGCTTGTCCGCGTGCTTGCATCGGCGCCTCGTGCGCTGCGGCACGGCGCGGACATGCTGCTCCACACGGGCACCACTGAGGTCGGCTGCCGGGTCATCGTGCTCGGCGGGGACGCGATCGAGCCGGGCGCTGAGGGATGGGTCCAGCTCTACCTCGAGCGCGCCATCGCAGCCCGAAGCGGTGACCGCTTCGTCCTTCGCGTGCCAAGTCCTCCGTTGACGCTGGCCGGTGGCCGCTTCATGGACGTGGCGCCGCGCAAGCACTCGCGGCACGACACGGCGGTTGGCGAATCGCTCGATCGGCGTGCTGCAGGCGACGTGCTCCAGGAGGAGCTGCGCAAATACCCGCGAGGTGTCACAGCAGCCGCCTTGCGGAAGGCGACGACAGCGCAGCAGGCCGACGTCGATGGACTCCGCGCACACCGCAGCGGCGATTGGCTGTTTGCCGACGAGGCGTGGAACGCGATCGCCGACCGGGCGAGGACTGAGGTCGAGGCGTACCATGCGGCGCACCCCCTGCGGCCCGGGATGGCGCGCGAGGAGCTGCGAAGCCGCCTCAAGCTCCCGCCCAACTCGTTTCCGGCGGTGGTCGCGAGCCTCATCTCGCAGGGTCGCCTCGAAGAGAGGAACGGTGCGATGATCGCGTCTCCCGACCACCGCGTAGAGATCGAGGCATCCGACGGCCCAGCCGCCCGACTGCTCGAGGTGCTGAGCGATCAACCCTTCGCCCCACCGTCGCTGGCAGAGGCGATGCAGAGGGCGGGCGCCGGGGTTGAGGTCGTACGGGCGCTTGCGCAGCGTGGCGACCTGGTGCGCGTCAGCGAGGACATCGCGTTCACGCAGGACGCCTACGCGAAGGCGGTCGGCTTCGTCAAGGAGCTGATCGCCACGACAGGATCCGTCAGCGTGGGGCAGCTGCGCGATCGAATGGGGGCCAGCCGGCGTCCGGTGCTGGCCCTGCTCGAGCACCTCGACGCCGAGAAGGTGACCCGGCGCGTCGGCGACGCGCGGGTCCTTTTTCGCTAACCTTTCGGCAATGCGAATAGCCGAGCTGCTCGGTCGCAGCCGGCCGACCATCTCGTTCGAGTTCATGGCGCCTCGCGACGAGACCGAGGTCGAGGTGCTCGAGAGGACTATCGCGGCGCTGGCCGGCCACGCGCCGGATTGGGTCTCCGTCACGTACCGCCTGCGCACAGGCGACAAGACATTGGAGCTGGTGACGCGAATCAAGCGCCAGTATCACATCGAGGCGATGGCGCACCTCACGTGTGCGAACTCGCCGGACAGGACGCGCCAGATCCTCAACTGGATGGAGAGGGAAGGCGTCGCCAACGTGCTCGCGCTGCGCGGAGACCCGCAGGACTCGGATGAGCGGTTCGTGCCTGCAGATCCCGAGCTTTCCCACGGCAGCGACCTCGTCGACTTCGTGCGCCGCAACGGTTACGGCTTCGGCATCGGCGCCGCATGCAGCGCTGAGAAGCACCCTGAGAGCCCGGACCTGGAGCACGAGTTCCGCTACATGAAGCTGAAGGTTGACTCGGGGGCTGACTTCCTGGTCACCCAGCTCTTCTTCGACAACCGCCTGTACTTCGACCTGGTCGCGCGGGCGCGAGCCGCCGGCATCACGGTGCCGATCGTCCCGGGCCTGATGCCTGTACCAAGCCGCCGCTCGCTGGCTCACATGACGGTGATGTCCGGGGCCACCATCCCCGAAGGACTCCAGCGCGCGATCGATGATCAGCCGGATGACGATGCGGTCCGCAGGCTGGGCGTGCAGCACTGCATCGCGCAGTGTGCGGAGCTTCTCGAAGCGGGCGTCCCAGGCCTGCACTTCTACACCTTCAATCGCGCACGGGCGCCGATTGAGATCCTGGCCGCCCTTCGAGGTCAGCAGCTGATCGCGTCCTGATTCGAAGCGCTACAGTCCACTGATGCTTGCCGGCATCGACCTCGGCGGGACGCAGGTGCGCGTGGCGCTCGCGCGCTCCGACGGGCAGCTCATCGCTAGCTTCAAGACGAAGACGCCGCTGCTCGGCACTCCCCAGCGCGTGGTCGAATGGGCGGCCGCGGAGATCGAGCGGCACCGAGGCCGGGAGAAGGTGCGCAGCATCGCCATCGGAGCGCCGGGACCGATCGACGTGAAGCGAGGCGTGCTCGTCAACCCGCCGAACCTCCATGGCTGGCGCAATGTCCCTCTCGCATCGATGCTGAGGCGCGCCACCGGCGCGCCGGCCTACCTCGCCAACGATGCCGACATGGCCGGCCTCGGAGAGTTCCATCGCGGGGCCGGGCGAGGCACGCGGAACATGGTCTACATCACCTGGTCCACCGGAGTGGGAGGCGGGTTGATCATCGACGGGAAGCTGCACCGCGGCGCCCACGGGACGGCGGGCGAGGTCGGTCACATGATCATCGACCCCAACGGTCCTCTCGACCAGTGCGGACAGCACGGCTGTCTCGAGGTCTTCTGCGGCGGCGCAAACCTGGCCCGCGAGACCGGCCACCCGGCCGCCGAGCTCTTCGCCGCAGCCACCCGCGGAGACAAGCAGGCCCGGCTGGTGGTCGAGCGCGCCGCGCGCTACATGGGAATGGCTCTGATCAGCCTCACCAACGCCGTCGACCCTGAGATGTTCGTGATGGGCGGCGGCGTCACGCGTTCGTGGGGCCTGGTGCAGCCGATGATGCTGGAGACCCTGCGCTCCTCTCCATTCATCAGGCCCGCGCGCCGGCCCCGACTGCGCCGAGCCAGGCTGGGCGACCGCGCCGGGCAGATTGGAGCCGTGGAATGGGCGCGGATCAACCAGTAGACGACAGCCGGATTCTGCGTCTCCTCGAGCAAGCCGCCGCCGACCAGGGCGTCAAGGCATGGTTGGTCGGCGGCTACGTGCGCGACCACCTGATCGGCCGCGAGCAGCCCGACCTCGATGTCGTGGTGGAGGGCGGAGGGGCCAAGTCGCTGGCGGAACGGTTCGCGCAGCTGGCCGGCGCGCCTCCCCCTGTCACCTTCGAGCGATACGGGACGGCGCAGGTCACCCTCCCAGGGCACCTCGTCGAGTTCGTGTCGGCCCGATCCGAGTCGTACGCCCATGACTCTCGAAAGCCCGACGTTCGCCCGGCGACGCTCGAAGAAGACCTGCGCCGCCGCGATTTCACCGTTAACACGCTTCTGATGGACTTCGACGGCCGCATCGAGGATCGCCTGGGCGGCGCTCGCGCCGACCTGGACGCGCGAATCCTGCGCACCCCGGCCGAGCCCCGTCGCACATTCAATGACGACCCCCTGCGCATGCTGCGGGCGGTCCGCTTCGCCGCCCAGCTGGGTTTCGAGCTGGCGCCCGAGCTCCTGCCGGCGATGCGCGAGCTGGGCGGCCGGCTCGTGTCCCCTGTCGTGTCGGTCGAGCGGATCACCGATGAGCTGCGCAAGATGCTGGGTTCGGATCGTCCGAGGCTGGCGCTCGAGCTGCTCGACTCCGGAGGCCTCCTCGAGGTGATCCTGCCCGAGCTCGTCGCGTGCAAGGGGGTCCGGCAGGGCGGCTATCACACCCACGACGTGTACGGCCACACGCTCCGCACCGTGGAGCTGACGCCAAGAGATCTCATCGTGAGGCTGGCGGCCGTCCTGCACGACGTCGGCAAGCCGGCCACCGCAACCGCTGACGGGGCGTTCACGGGTCACGAGGAGGTCGGCGCCCGGATCGCCAGGGCGGCTCTCGAGCGGCTCCGCTTCGCGCAGAGGGAGGTCGACGCGGTGGTCATCCTCGTTCGCCTGCACCTCCGGCCCGTCTACTACCGGTCGGAGTGGACAGATGGGGCCGTCCGGCGGCTCGCCCGGGACGCCGGGCCCTTGCTCGACAGGCTGATGATGCTGGCCCGTGCCGACATCGGGGCGTCGGCCTACCCGGAGCCGGAAAAGCTTGACGAGCTGGCCTCGCGCCTCGCCGGCGTCCTGACGGAACGGCCGACCAGGCTGGTGGCCCCTGTCGACGGGAAGGACATCATGCGCGTGCTCGGCATCCCGCCTGGCCCTGCCGTGAGACGAATCAAGGAGCGCCTTGGCGAGCTGATCATGGACGGCGAGCTGGAGCCCAGTCGCGACGCGGTCATCGCCTACCTGGAATCCGGCGCCGATCTCTGAATGAGCGGTTTCCGCAGCCGCCCCGCAGCCGGTATGCTGCGAGGAGTTGGGGACCAGCGAGGCTGGGCATAGGGAGGGTCAGATGACCGATATCGGACTGGGGAAGGTGGCGATTTCAGGGAGCAATGGGGGACCGGAGCCGCACGGCGGCGAGCAGGCCACGGTCCTCGGCCGTGACGACTCGTTGTCGGGCCGGTTGCAGCTCAAGAGCGACGGCCAGGTGCTCGGCACCTTCAGCGGTCACATCGAGTGCGATGGCGATCTGCTGATCGGGCCCGAGGCGCACGTGGAGGCTGACGTTCGGAGCGTTAAGGTGACGATCGCCGGGTTTCTGCGTGGCAACGTCGTCGCCGTGAACCGCTTGAAGATCACGAACACCGGTCGCCTCGAGGGCGACGCGAGAGTCGGGGCGCTCGTCGTCCAGGAGGGCGGCGTCCACCATGGCGTGATCAGGGTTCACCCCGAGGGAGTGCCCGACCGCGAGGAAGAGATAATCGTCGACTCGGCAGCCCGCCCCGCGGCGGTCGCCATCAAGAGCCTCCCCAACCCGGTCGGCCGGGCGAGGAAGTTCTGGGGTGAGATCTTCTAGGGACGCGGCCGTCGTGAGGTAACCCTGGGATACGCTACCCGGCGCAATGTCGGCCTGGGGCAAATAATGGATCAGGACATGGATCGAAACCTAGCCCTCGAGCTGCTGAGGGTTACCGAGGCCGGGGCCCTGGCCGCTGCTCCTCTGCAGGGCAGAGGCGACAAGATGGGCGCCGACGGGCGCGCCGTCGAGGCCATCCGGAGCGCCCTCGCCTCGGTCGACATGAAAGGCACAGTCGTCATCGGCGAGGGCGAGAAGGACGAGGCGCCGATGCTGTACTTCGGCGAGCAGATCGGTAACGGGCTCGAACCCGAGCTGGACGTGGCTGTCGACCCGATCGAGGGCACCAGCCTGACCGCAGCGGGCCTGCCCGGTGCCATCTCGGTGATCGCGCTGGCCGAACGTGGAACGATGTTCACGACCCACATCCACTACATGCAGAAGCTCGTGGTTGGACGCCGGGCACGCGGGGTCATCGATCTCGACATGCCAGTCGAGTGGAACCTGCGCCGGATCGCGAAGGCCGAGGGCCTGCCGCCCCAGGAGCTGACTGTCGTCGTGCTCGAACGCCCCAGGAACGAAGACATCGTCGCCCAGATCCGCGACGTCGGGGCCCGAATCAAGCTGATCACGGCAGGCGACGTCGCCGGCGCGCTGGAGGCGGCGCTCGAGATGAGGTTCGGAATCCACTGCATGATGGGGTCGGGCGGCGCCACCGAAGGGGTGCTGGCCGCCTGCGCTGTCAAGACGATCGGCGGCGACATGCAGGCCAAGCTGCTGCTTCGCGACGACGACGAGCGCAAGATTGCGGCAGGTGAGGGGCACCACCCCAACAAGGTGCTGTCGATCGACGACCTGTGCTCGGGCAACAACATCTTCTTCGCCGCCACGGGCATCACCTCCGGAGAGCTCCTGAAGGGAGTTCGATACGAGGACGTCTACGCCTACACGCAGTCGATGGTCTTGCGCTCCGCTTCCGGAACCATGCGCATCGTCGACGCCTACCACCCGATCGACAAGCTGAGGGCGAAGGGGCTGCTGCCGGAACAGGTGGTCCGGCCGGGTAGACACTGAGCGCGACCGAAGCCGGGCAGTTCCTCGCTGCGGCCGGCAAGTCGCTCAACCGGGACCAGTGGCAGTGGGTCGCCGTGGCGCGGATACTCTCGCGCCAGCGCCCGACCACGGCCGCTGTGGAACAGGTCCTGGATCCGCTGCTGACGGGAGCGGACCAGGCCATGGTCAACGCTTTCACAGGCGGGTTCCGGGTCGCCCAGATCAAGCAGGCGATCGAGAAGGCCCTCCCGGAGGCATCCGCGGCGGCCGCGGCGCTGGAGTCGGCCCAGATCGTCGCCCTGGCGATCCTGGTCCGAGAGCAGCTGTATCCAATGCAATTCGCGTCCATCTACAGACCATTTGCGACAGTGCTGCCGGGGCCCGACTACCAGGCGCCGCCGCCAGTCGATCGCCAGATCGCGGCGTTCTTGCAGAGGCTCCCTTCCCTTTCGGGTGAGGCCGAGGCCGAGGTGGCCGCGGTGGCCAAGGTGCTTGGTGAGCTTCCAAAGGCCGCCCCCGTCGCAGGGGCGATCGGGGCGATGCCTGTCGCGGCTCCTGAAATAGACGCAGCGGCCCTCTACTCCGCGGCGTGGAAGTCGGCGATCACGATGGCGAACCAATCCGGACGCACCAACGCATTCCGCGCGGCTCAGGACGGTGCCGAGCAGAAGGCCCCGCATGACGGATCAGGCATTGTCGGCTCGGCGGGGGTGGCCGCGGGCGGCATCTTCCTGCGCGACGTGATGCCCATCGAGCAGGTCCTCCTGCTCTACGAGCCCTTCGCCGCGGCGTTTCCGTACGAAAGCCTGCAGTAGCCCGCGCGGCCTGCGGGCGCTATGCGGTTCTGATCCCGGCCGCCTTCTCCAGGCCCAGCTCCTCCACCGCGACCTCGCGCATCTTGAACTTCTGGACCTTGCCCGTGACCGTCATGGGAAACGAGTCGACGAGCTTCCAATGTCGCGGAATCTTGAAGGTGGCGATCTTTCCCTTGCACCACGCCGCGAGCTCCTCACCCGTGACAGTCGCGCCATCGCGCGGCTTGATCCAGGCCATGACCTCCTCGCCGTACTTTTCAGAGGGCACGCCGATCACCTGGACGTCCGCGATGTCGGGATGGCCGTAGAGAAACTCCTCGACCTCACGCGGGTAGATGTTCTCACCTCCGCGGATGATCATGTCCTTGATCCTCCCGACGATGTTGACGTAGCCCTCGACATCCAGCGTCGCGAGGTCTCCTGTGTGCATCCAGCGCGCCGGGTCGATGGCTTGCCGGGTCGCCTCCTCGTTGTTCCAGTAGCCGCGCATGACGATGTAGCCCCGGCTGCACAGCTCGCCCGTGTCACCCCGCGGGATGACGTCGCCTGTGGCCGGGTCGACGATCTTGATCTCCACGTGCGGATGGACCCGGCCCACCGTCGACACGCGCCTGTCCAGGGGATCGTCGGTGGAGCACTGAGTCGATACCGGCGACGTTTCGGTCATCCCGTAGGCGATGGTCATCTCCGGAATGTGCATCACGGTCTGCACCTTCTTCATGACCTCGACCGGGCATGGAGAGCCGGCCATGATGCCTGTCCGCAATGAGCTGAAGTCGAACTCTCTGAAGCGTGCATGGTCGAGCTCGGCGATGAACATCGTCGGGACGCCGTAAAGGGATGTGCATCGTTCTGTCTGGACGGTTTCCATGACGGCGACGGGGTCGAATGCCTCACCCGGGATCACCATCGTCGCCCCGTGGGTGGTGCACGCGAGATTGCCGAGCACCATGCCGAAGCAGTGATAGAACGGGACCGGGATGCACACGCGGTCCTTTTCGGTGTACCTCAACGTCTCGCCGATGAAGTAGCCGTTGTTCAGGATGCTGTGGTGGGTCAGCGTCGCGCCCTTCGGAAATCCGGTCGTGCCGGACGTGTACTGGATGTTGATGGGGTCGTCGAACTGCAGTGAGGCCTCGAGCGCGCGCAGATCGTCCACGCTGGTCTTGCCGCCGTCGCGTTTCAGCGCCTCCCAGCCATCCTCCAGGACCAGTGCCTCTCTCAGCTCTGGGCAGCGGCCCTTGACTTCGGCGAGCATCGCGACGTAATCCGCCCCGCGGAAGGCGGCCGCCAGCATGAGCAGGCTGATGCCTGACTGATTGAGCGCGTACTCGAGCTCGGAGGTTCGATACGCGGGATTGATGTTGACGAGGATCGCGCCGATCGCCGCGGTCGCGTATTGCACGACCACCCACTCGTAGCGGTTGGGCGACCAGATCCCCACGCGATCGCCCCTTCGCACCCCACGCGCCATCAGTCCGCGCGCGATCAGCTCACACTGCGCGACCAGCTCGGAGTAGGTCGAGCGATGCTGCTGGTGCCCGACCACCAGGGCTTCGCGGTCGCCGAAACGCTCGGCGGTGCGCCGAAGGTTTTGAAAGATCGTCTCGCCCAGCAACGGAACTTCGCTGGCGCCGTGAACGTAGCTGAGCTTCTGCAATTCCACCTCCGATATTTCAGTTCATTGTGCGCCGGTGAAAACGCACCGACAGCCACGAGTTTCTTCCGTGCTGGGAAAACAAACCACTTGACACCCGCTCTGGAACCGCGCAAGTTGGATTCAATTTCGTTCGTCGCCGGACCCATCGACAGTCCACGCGGGGTTGGCCTCCAAAAGTAGGCAACGGCCGTAAGGCGCAGTAAACCAAAAAGCGTGTCACCCGATGGAAACCGGCCGAGGCGGTGTCCGCTGCAGGCGCCGCCTCGTTTATTGAGTCACCGCCGCCGCACGGGATAATCGCGTCCGTGGCGCCACACAGCAGCGACCCGCACCGATTGACCGGCGAGCTGCTTGCAGCCACTGAGTCTCGTGGCTCGCCGCTCGCCAATCGCCGCTTCCGCACCCTGCTGCTGGCCGGTGCAGGGGCTCCGATTGCGGCGCTGTACGTCTGGCGGACGCTGATTCTGCCGGCGCTCACAGGGGCGCTGCCCGCGGACTTCAGCGCGAACTACATGGCCGCGGCCGCGCGCATCGCAGCAAGCAAGGACCCGTACGACCTCTGCGTCCTCCAGGGCTGCGCCCCGGTACCGGGGACTTTCACACCGCTGCCCCTGGCGGGGGCACAGTACGTGACACCCCTGCCCGTCGCGTGGATGCTGCAACCGCTGGTCGGGGCCGACGCAAGGCTGCAGCTGGCGGTGGTGATCGGTGTGCTCCAGGTGGCGCTGATCGTCTTTCTATGGACGACCATTCGCGCGATCGGCGTCACCGACTGGCAGCTCGCAATGCTGCTCGTCCTGGTCGCCATCGGATTCGAGCCAGTCCTCGGTAACTTCGACGAGGGCCAGGTGAACCTGGTCCTGCTCGGGTTGAGCGGGATCTGGCTCCTGGCATGGGTGGCGGGCGATCGATGGTGGGGAGGGGCGGCGCTCGGCGCGGCGGTGGCGATCAAGCTGCTCCAGGCACCTCTGGGCCTGCTCCTGCTGTGGGGGAGGCGCTGGAGGATGCTCGTGGCGGCCGCCATCGCCGGCGCGGTTCTCTGGCTCCTGGCCGTGCCGCAGTTCCTGCCCGAATACCTCTTCAAGGTGGCGCCTGTGCTTGCCGCCGGGACTGGCCTGTTCGAGAACCATTCCCCAGGTGGCACGGTGGCTCGCCTGCTCGATCCAGGGACGTTCCTGGGCGCGGTGCGCGACACGAGCCCTGCCGCGCGGGCGATCACCGCGGCGATCGCGTTGGTCACGCTGGCGATCACCTTCTGGATCCTTCGCAGACCACGCCCGGGCCGGACCGGGCGGGCACTCGAAGGGGCCGCAGTGGTGGCGGTCGGCCCCCTCGTGGCCAGCTATTCGTGGGGCACGCACCTGGTGCTCCTCCTGCTGCCCATGCTGGTCCTCGTCGCTTGGGGCGTGCGCCGCCGCGATTGGACCGTGCTCGGACTCGTCGCAATGGGGTGGGCGCTCATCGGCCCCGCGCACAACTGGTTCCAGGGCCTGCTCGTTTCCGGCTACTCGAACATGCTCGTGCTGCGGCTCATGGCGGAGTTCGGGGTCGTCGGCATCACAGCGATCTGGATCGCATCGCTGGTCGCCCTTCGGCGCGACCGATCAGCGGACGGACTTGATCCTGCTCACCAGCACGGTGCCGATGAATAGGAAGACCACCGCGCTCGAGAAGACGACGCGGTAGCCCGAGTTCGCGGCCATGTGCTTGTTCAGGTAGTCGATGAGCGCGCCGCCGAACAGCGGCAGGAATGCCTGCGGGAGCGTGAGCGCGATGTGGAACAGTCCCATGTCCTTCGCAGACTTGGTCTTGTCGGGCAGGGTGTCGCACGCAAGCGCCCAGTCGACAGCGAAGTAGAGACCGTAGCCGACCCCGTACGCGACTCCAAGTGCGTAAACGAGTGGAAGCGACTTGGGGTAGAAAGCGATGAACACCAGCGCGACGAACGACTGTGCCGCTCCGGCCAGGTAAACGAATATCTTGCGTCGCCGTATGCGATCAGAGATCTGGCCGCCGAAGAATCCGAAAGGCAGAGCGGTCACGACGACCACCAGCAGCCAGTTGTCTGTGAACTTGGCGGCGTCGACATCCGGCGTCAGAACCACGTCACCGAAGAAGTTCACGAGGAAGTACAGGACGACTGTGATTCCAGACGACACCATGAGGCGAGTGAACACGACCCATGCGAAATCGCCCTCGTGAAGCGGCCTGAGGAACTCTCGGACCGCCTCGCCAAACGGACGGTGCGGCGGCGGCGCGATCGGCTCCATGCCCTCGGTGCGGGCCGCCCAAACGGTGGGGATGAGGCAGAGCGCGGCGACCCCGCCCATCACCAGGTAGATCGCTCGGTTGTGGCTGAGCAGGCTGGTGACGCCCAGCCCGCCGCCGATGCCGAGCTGCGTCATGGTGGCGAGGAACCCGCTGGCCTTACCCGTCTGTTGAGCCGGCACGACGTCCGGGATGATCCCCGCGTACGCGGCTCCCGCCGCGTTGAAAAAGAACTGGATGATCGCGTAGCCGATCACGATCTCCAGGTAGTTGTTGGCCGCCATCAGGACCAGCAGGCCCGGGATCGTGAGGAGGGTGCCCGCGACCATGATCGGACGCCGGCGTCCGAAGCGGGTGTTCAAACGGTCGGACCAGGCGCCGACGAGTGGAGGGACGCTCATCGCGAGCACCCCGCCGAGGCCGAGTGCGACTCCGATCGCGGTGTTCTGCGAACCCTTCGGGACCACCTCGTCGACCTGGGCCTGGATGAGGACTGTGGTCAGAGGTATCCACAGGAAGTTCATGCCGAACCAGAAGGCGCTCAGAGCCGTGTGCTGGAGGTTTCCGAATTGGGCCGGCTCACGCTCGGCGCTGATTGCGGTCGCCATAGCCGCAAGGCTAAGTTAAGTAGGCTGACTTTGGCGCCTGAAACGCGTTAGGCTGTTGCGGCCCCCATGCATCCTGTCCTTTCGCGTGCCAAAGAGCTGCTGGTCGACGTGCCGAGGTATGGCAAGCTCGCCTATTGCCTGCTGCGCGACGAGCGGGTTCCGGCCGCCCCCAAAGCGGTGCTGGTGGGCGCCCTCGTGCTGATCGTCAGCCCCATCGACCTGCCGGCCTGGGTGCCGCTCATGGGCGAGCTCGACATGCTGGCTCTCGCTGTGCTTGCGGTGAGCACGTTTGTCGAGGCGTGCCCCGAGGAAGTTCGGCGGGAGCACGAGGCGGCGTTGAAGGCGGGGGAGAGCGTCTTCGACCGCGACTTCCGCGACACGTTCGCCGCGGCGCGCGAGGGCAGCGGACGGATGCTCAACAGGGTCCGCCGGCGTGTCTGGCGGCGCGATCCTTACCAATCGGTATCGGAGGTCTAATCGAAATTGCGGGTGATGCTGACCAAGGACGTGGAGAACATCGGCCGTGCCGGTGACGTTAAGGAGGTCGCGGACGGGTACGGACGCAACTTCCTTTTCCCGCGCAAGCTGGCGGTGCCGGCGAGCCGGGGCTACGAGGCTGAAGCGAAACGGCTGAAGGACGCCGCGGTCAGGCGCGAGACCAAGGATCGCGTCGAGGCTCAGGCGCTGGCCGACGAGATCCACAACAAGACGGTGGTCGTGCGGCTGAAGGTCGGGGCTGAGGACAAAGCGTTCGGGTCGATCACCAATCAGGACGTCGCCGCGGCGCTCAAAGCCCAGCACAGGGTCGACATCGACAGGCACAAGATCGACATGAAAGAGCCCATCAAGACCCTGGGCGAGCACCAGGTCCCGCTGAGGCTGCACCGCGACGTGGCCGCCCACGTCAATGTGATCGTGACCCAGGACCGCTAGGGGGTCCGCGAGTTGGCGACGACGATCCCTCTCACACCCGGGAGGGTGCCACCCCACGACCTCGACGCCGAGATGTCGGTGCTTGGATCGATCCTTCTCGACCCCCTGTCGATCGCCAAGGTCCTGCAATTCCTTCACCCCGAGGACTTCTACCGGGAGAACAACGGCCAGATGTACAGGGCTGCGCTGGACCTGTTCGCCGGGGGCGAGCCGATCGACAACGTCACGCTGGCCTCCCAGCTGCAGACCATGGGCATGCTCGACCGGGTGGGCGGGCGCGCGCATCTGGCGTCGATGCAGAGCGCCGTCCCGACCGCTGCCAACATCGAGTACTACGGCCGCATCGTCAAGGAGAAGGCATACAAGAGGCGTCTGATCTCGGCGGGGTCCAACATCGCAGGCTTCGGGTACGACGACGGGGTCGAGGCCGAGGAGGCGATCAACCAGGCGCAGTCGCTGGTGTTCGGGGTCGCAGACGACAGGGATCAGCGCGAGCTGGCGAGGCTGTACGACTTGCTCGGTCCCGCCATGGAGCGCATTTCTCTGCAGATGGAGAGCGGGCAGGGCGTGATCGGGGTCCCATCAGGGTTCCACGATCTGGACCGGATGACGGGGGGGTTCAAGGACTCAGACCTGATCATCGTGGCGGGGAGACCTTCGATGGGGAAGACGTCCCTCGCCCTCAACATCGCCTTGCATGCGGCCCTCGAGTCCAAGAAAGCCATCGCGATCTTCAGCCTCGAGATGTCCAAAGAGCAGCTCACCGAGCGGCTGCTGACCGAGCAAGCCCAGATCGACGCTCAACGGTTGCATCGCGGTCAGTTGAGCGAGGCCGAGTTCGACCGGGTATCCAATGCTCTCGGGCCGCTCGGAGAGGCGGCGATCTACATCGACGACACGCCGGCGATGGATGAGCTCACTTTGCAGCTCAAGGCTCGGCAGGCCAAGATGCGGCACAACATCGACCTGATCGTGGTCGACTATCTGCAGCTGATGCACGGCCGTTCCCGCGGGGATGACAACAGGGTCCAGGAGGTGTCGTCGATCTCTCGCGCCCTCAAGGGTTTGGCTCGCGAGCTGCGGATACCGGTGATCGCGATCTCACAGCTGAGCCGTGCGCCCGAACAGCGCCCCGACAAGCGGCCGATCCTCAGCGACCTCAGAGAAAGCGGTGCGATCGAACAGGACAGTGACGTTGTCATGTTTCTTTATAGGCCTGAGTACTACAAATCTGAGGAGCGGCCTGGGATCGCCGAGGTCATCATCGCCAAGCACCGTAACGGCCCGACCGGGACGATCGAGCTCAAGTTCCGCCGCGATCACACCCGCTTCTACAACCTGGAGACACGCCGGCCCGAACCCGGCACCGAATAATCGCGATGGTCATCATCCTGGTCGGCGGCCAATGGGGCGATGAGGGCAAGGGCAAGGTCATCGACTTCCTCGCCTCCAAGGCCCAGATGGTCATCCGCTCCCAGGGCGGCAACAACGCCGGCCACACCGTCAT
>JBGOTG010000008.1:0-25645 GCA_041476405.1 Candidatus Dormibacteraceae bacterium
CCACGCGAGGTCGAGCTCGCCCTCGAGAAGCACCCGAGCGTTCGCGAGGCCGCCGTGGCGGGGATCCCCCACGAAACGTGGGGCGAGCAGGTGACCGCATGGGTCGTGCTCAGGCCTGGCCATGCCCTGGCCGCGGACGCGCTCATCGCCCACGCGCACCTGGTGCTCGCCCCCTACAAGTGCCCCAAGCAGGTCTTCGGCGTGGAGGCGCTCCCGCGAAACGACCTCGGCAAGCTCGACCGGCGCAGGCTGAAAGCCTAGGTGAGGATCCTCGCCAGGATCGGGCTCGGGTGGAAGCCGTTGCAGGGGTTCAGTTCTTGCGGGCACGCCGAGATCGCGGCGACGATGCCGTCGAGCAGGGCTCGCATCACCAGCTTGTCGCCGGGCTTGCTGGTGGGGATCTCGTTGCCGAAGGTGCGGTCCGGGTGGATCGGCGCGTTCTGGAAGATGTTGATCACGTCAGGTATCTGCCATTCCTCGTAGCCCCACGGGGCAAGCGCCTCCGAGAAGTTGCTCCGGCAGCTGCGATGGTTTTCGACCCCGTAGTCGATCTTGTAGCGGCGGCTGTCGCACATCGAGGTGATGAGGTCGTGCATGCCGACGTCATCGCTGACGATCTCCCAGATGTCGCGCCGCCAGTTGGTCTGGAGAAGGTCGCCGACCTTCAGGTTCAGCCGGAGCGTCGTCGAACGTGTATGCGTGGCGGACAGCCACTCCTTGGGATCGCTCTCGATGATCGAGATGAAATCCGCCACCTGCTGGCCCTCGACGTCGACGACCTCCAGCAGTGCGCCTTTCGGCACACGGAATGCGCGGCCCTCACCGGCCGGGACGAGCACCTCGGTGACGCTGCCCATCAGACGTCCATCAGCGCTTTGCGCTGCGCCCCGTCGATGGGAATGTGAGCACCGTTTATGAAGTAAGCCCTCGGCGACACGAGAAAGGTGACGAGCGAGGCCACCTCTTGCGGCTCGCAAATCCGGCGCAGCGGGATGGATGAGATCGCGAGCTCGTGCGCGCGATGCTGGTCCACCTTCTTGTCGCGGGCAAACGCCTTCTCCAGGCCATCCCAACGATCGGTGTTGACGGGTCCCGGGTTGACAGTGTTGATCCGCACGCCGTAACGCCCGTACTGCTCCGCCACCGACGAGGCGAAGTTGATGTCGGCCGCGTTGGCCACGCCGGCGGTCATCTCCCAGTAGCTCGGCTTCAGGCCGTCGTTGCCCACCACGAGCACGATCGCTCCCTCACCCCGCTCCCGCATATGAGGGATGACCGCGCGCACCGAGCGGACGTAGCCCATGAATTTCAGGTTCAGGCTCGAGAACCAGTGCTCCTCGGTCAGCTCTTCGAGCAGGCCGCCCGGCGAACTTCCGGCGCAGGTCACGAGGATGTCGATGCGGCCAAACCGCTTCAGCGTCTCTTTGACGCACCTGTCGACGTCCTCCGGCTTGCTCATGTCGCCTGAGAGCGCGACGACCGACCGACCGCTCTTGGCGGCGATCTCGCCCGCGGCCCGCTCCAACGGCTCAGCCGTACGCGCCGTGATCACCACGTCGGTGCCCTCGGAGGCGAGCTGCTCGGCGACTGCACGACCGATGCCCTTGCTGGCGCCGGTCACGAACGCAACCTTGCCCGTCAGCTGAAGGTCCATCGCGCTTAGCCCTCGAACACCTGCACGCGCAGCGGCGTGCACTTGAAGGCGTTGCACGGCACCATCACGTCGAGCGGACAGTTCGAGAGCCCGACCAGCACGTCCATCTCCGCGCGCATCTCCACGTAGTCGCCTGGCTCGTTGACCGGCTCTTTGATCCACCAGCGGTGGTTTGCGCAGTCATGGACGAAGTTCATGTTCAGGTCGAACGTGTCCGGAAGGTCCTCGGACGCGATGCCGTAAGGCGCCACGGCCGCGGCGATCTGCTCCTGGCAGCCGTCGCGTGGGCCGTACCCGTTCGACTCGTACAGGTAGCTGTTGCACATGCGGTGGTGCGTGTCGTGCACACCCTTGATCTTGGCCGTCTCCTTGACGATGGTCATCATCGGGCGGCACAGCGTCGACATCAGCGTGTCGCCCTCAGTGAGGTGGTCGCGGGGGATGTAGTCCCCAACCACCTTCATCGGGTATCGCGTCCGGGAATATGACGTCGAGAGCTTCTCGCGAAGGTTCTCCATGTTGAACACCGCGACATCGCAGACCTGCTTGCCCTCGATGTCGGTGATGCGGATGTGGCGGCCCTTCTTCAGCTCCACCGCCTTGCCCGTCTTGGGCGGCATCACGAAATCGAGGACGCTCTTGCTGTTGACAGCCTCCATATCGGTTTCTCCCCTTATCCGTTTCCTGTTGCAGCGGGTACGTTCGCCCGCCCGGTGTTTCGGCCCAGAAAGACCTCGCCGATGTCCTCGCGCGCCAGCAGATCGCTCGCGGCAGACGAGACCTTCACAGCCCCTCCCGCCATCACATACGCCCAGTGGGAGATGGTCAGAGCAGCCAGCGCCTTCTGCTCCACGATGAGGACTGCGGTCCCGGCCTTGCCCAGGCGCTGGACGTGCTCCTCCAAAAGCATCCTCGAGAGCTCGGCGCTGAGATTGGAGGTGGGCTCGTCAAGGACCAACATGCTCGGGTCCAGCATCAGCACCCTCGCCATGGCCAGCATCTTTCGCTCGCCGCCGCTCAGCTTGCTGGCAGTTCGCTTGAGCATCTTCTTCAGCGCGGGGAATATCTCGAGCACCCGCTCCGTGTGCCCCGCCACCTCGGCCCTGGTCAGCAGGTAGCCGCCCATGGCGAGGTTGTCGACCACGGAGAGCGTTTCGAACACGTCGTTCACCTGGGGCACGTACCCCAGGCCGCGCTTGGCGAGATCGTTCGCCGCCATGTTGGTGACGTCCTCGTCCCCAAGCCGGACGCTACCGCTCATCGCCGGGATCATGCCGACGACCGCCTTCAGGAACGTGCTCTTCCCCGCTCCGTTGGGACCGACGATGGTCACTATCTCGCCAAGCCCGACGCTGGCCGAGGCGCCGTTCACGATCGGCGCTCCCCCATAGCCGGCGCTCAGGCCATCGACCCTGAGGTGTGCCTTCGGCCGGCCGCTCTCGTTATCCGACGAGATAGGCATCCAGCACCTCCTGCCGGGAGCTGACGTCGTGCATCGAGCCCTCGGAGATCACCTTGCCGCGGGCCATCACGACGACCGGCTCGCAGAGCCGCTCGACGACGCTGAGCTCGTGCTCGACCATGATCATCGAGAGGCCCTCGTCCCGCAGGTCGAGGAGGTACTGCTCGATCTCCAGCGCAAGCGTCGGGTTCACACCCGCGAAGGGCTCATCCAGCAGCAGCATCTTCGGCTCGGCCATCAGCCCTCGCATGATCTCCAGCAGCCGTTTTTGACCACCGCTCAGGTTCCCGGCCAGCTCGTTCTCCTTGGGCGTCATGCCGAAACGGTCGAGCACCGCGCGCGCCGCATCCACGAGCGCGTCCTCGCTGCGGCCCCAGTAGACCCGGCCGAGCTCCGCCCCGAGCAGCGACTCTCCCTTCTGCGAAGGCGCAGCCACCATGAGGTTTTCGAGCACCGTCAGCTTTGAGAACTCGGCCGAGAGCTGGAAGGTGCGAACGATGCCTCGCCGCGCGACCTTGTGCGGAGCCAGGACCGTTATGTCATGCCCGTCGAAGATGATCGTTCCCGCGCTTGGCATGATCTGCCCGCCGATGATGCCGACGAGAGTCGACTTGCCGGCGCCATTCGGTCCGATGAGACCGGTGATGTGGCCCCTCATCGCCTCGAACGTGGCGCCGTCGACGGCCTTCACGCCTCCGAAATCGCGATGCACATCGCGAACGGCGAGGATCGGCTCCGGTTCGGCTGCCATCTACTCTGAAGCAGCCACACTATTGGCCGGCCCCGTCGGCGCCGCCGCCCTTGGACGGAAGCGGGCCGCCCGTTCCGGAAAGATGCCGTTGGGCCGGAACCACAAGAAGAGGAGGATCAACAGGCCCACGCAGACCCACTGCATGGCTTCGACGAAGCCGCGATAGAGAATCTCCGGCAGGTAGCGCGTCGCCTCGAGGAACCCAACGGGCACGAGCAGCGTGCCGACCATGACCCCCCAGTTGTTGGCGGTGCCGCCGACCAGGATCGCGGCGAAGAACACGAAGGTTTCGGGGTACAGCCACGAGCCGGGCGACCAGGCCTGGATGAATTCGACGAAGACTGCGCCGCTGATGCCGGCGATGGCGCCGCCGATGACGAAGACCATCAGGCGCAGCCCTACGATGCCCTTGCCGAGCGCGGCGGCGGCCCGGTCGTTGTCGCGCATCGCGCGCAGCGTGCGGCCAAGCGGCGAGTTGGTGATGCCTCGAACGAAGAGGAAGGTCAGAACGGTCAGGAAGCCGGCCCAACCGGCGTACACCCACTGGTAGTCGAGCGGCGCGAGACCGAGCTGGTCATAGAGCGGCTGCGGGATGGTCGCGAGGCCGGCCGGCCCATTGACGAGGCCGCTGGCGTTGGAGGCGACCAGCGTCGCGATCAGGGACAGCACCAGCATCACCATCGCCTGGTAGTCGCTGCGCAGGCGCCTGAGGCTGATCACTCCGACCAGGAGCGAGAGGGCTCCCGACGTGACGCCGGCGGCAATGATCGGCAGCGGGAACGGCCAGTTGGCTCCGAACAAGTAGTGCTGGAAGTTGTCCGGATGGTCGGGTCCGAGCGAAACCACCGCCGCCGTGTACGCGCCCACAGCGACGAAGGCGATGTACGCGAAGTTGATGATGCCGGCGACGCCGAACTGGAGGTTGAGGCCGAGCACGCCGATGATGTCGATGAAGAGATAGATGAGCAGCGTCGACAGGTAGAACTGCATCGCGTCGCTCACGCGGTCACCTCCTTGGCCACCGCCACCTCAGACAGGATGCCCTGCGGCCGGACCAGGAGGACCACGATCAGGATCCCGAACGCGACCACGTCCTTGTACGAAGGGTTGATCACGGAGGCGGCGACCTCACTGGCCAGGCCGATCGTGATCGCGCCGAGCATCGCTCCGTACGGCTGGCCGATCCCGCCCAGTACCGCGGCGGCGATGATCGGGACCAGGAAGTTCGCCCCCGTCACCTCGCTGAAGGTCGCCGTGTTGAGCACGATGACCACGCCGGCGATGCCGCACAGGGCTCCCGACAGCAGCCACGCGACATCGATCACACGGTCGGTGGCGACTCCGCAGCTGCGGGCGAGCGACGGGTTGGTGGCTGTCGCGCGCATCGCCTTGCCAAGCTTTGTCCGCGTAGACAGCAGGTGCACTCCAAGCATCGCGACCACCGCGATGCCCATGATCGCCAGCTGGCTTTCGGTGAAGATCATCGAGCCGAAGTTGTGCGAGGGCCCGGGCGAGGCGCGATAGCTGAAGAACGTCGGCCGGAAGATCGCGAGCAGGACGTTCTGGATGATCAGGCTCATCGCGATGGTGACGATGATCATCCCGAACAGCTTTGTGCCTCGTCGCACGAACTGGAAGTAGACGAAACGATTCAGCAGCATCGAGAAGACCGCGCCGAACAGGGCTGCGATGACCAGGCAGATCCAGATGTTCACTCCCGCCTGGTTGGCGACGTAAGCCGAAAACGCGCAGGCGGTCATGATGTCGCCGTACGCCAGGTTCAGGATGTTCGTGACGCTGAACTGCAGCGTGAAGCCGACCGCGGCGATGGCGAGGATCGATGCCGTGATCAGCCCGAAGCCGATCGCAGGGATGAGCTGGTTCACCGATGACCCTTAGACGACGTATCGACCGCGCGGGCTGGTGCCAGACTAGGTGTGATACTTGGCGATGTCGGCAGCACTGACGACGTCGAGATGGGGATAGTCACCGCTCGCCGTATACCCGACCAGCTCGAAAGCCCCGTTCGAGTTGTGGTACTGGTCCATGCTGATCGGGCCACCGGCGCCGACGTAGTGGATCGTCTTGCCCGACGCCAGAGCGTCCATGCCCTCCTTGTATGAGTGCACCTCGACCGCGCCCGGATTGTCGGCCACGACCTGCGGGATGAACTTGTTGAAGAAGCTCGGGTCGGGCGTCTTCGCCATGATCATCGCGAGCGCCATGATCACGATGGCGTCGTAGTCGGTCTCGGTGTACGGGTCCTGGCTCCACTGATCCGGCTGCGGCACCGTTGAGGCGGATGCCAGGAGAGCTGTGTTGTAGGTGTCCCACGCCGGCCCCTGCGAGGGGGCATACGGCTGCGCGCCGACATAGATCTTCGCCAGGTTGCTCTTGCCGATGGCGCCGCCGACGGCCTTGGCCCATGGCGGCTGCACGGTCGGCTGCGTGCCGACCACAGAGATGAGGCCGTGCTGCGCCTGGAGCTGGCTGAGGTATGCCGCGTCGGTCTGCGGGTCAGCCTCGGTGAAGATCACGTCGGGATTCGCCGCGATCAGCGACTGAACCTCGCTCCTGTACGAGCTCTGGTCGAGGGCGAGGGTCTGGTTCAAGACGATCTGCCCGCCGAGCTTGTTGAAAGCCGCGAGCAGGTTCGGCACGTTGCCCTGTGAGCTGAGGTCGTTGCCGAAGACGGCGGCGCCTTTGCGGTAGCCCTTGCGGTACGCGTACACGGCCATCGCAACGCCCGCGGCGTCGTCGGCCGGGGTCAGCCGATAGAAGTAGTCGTTCGTGTTGTGGTCGAAGGCCGCCTGCCCGGTGTCGCCGAACATCGGGATGTGCGCGCGGTTGATGATTGGAACAGTCGCCAGCGCCTCATCGGAGCTCGGCCCGTTCATCCCCACGAGGTTTTCGGTCGTGGCGAGCATCTTCTGGGCCGCAGGCACGGCATCGGCGGGGTCGCCCCGCGTGTCGACGGTGATGCACCGCGTCTGGTGACCCAGCACACCGCCGGCCTGGTTGATCAGGTTCGAGGCCGGAATGCAGCCCGCGTCCATCTCGGGGCCGAAGCTCGCGTCCGGGCCGGTGAAGGGGTTGAAGCTCGCGAAGGTGAGAGTGCCGGTGTAAGTCTTCGGGGTCGCGCCCTGGGTCGAGGAGCCGCACGCCGCCAGGACGACCGCCGCGAGGACGGCCAATGACGCACGAACTCTCAGCGGAGGTGCCTGATCATCCATCCTCTGATCCTGCTCCATGTCGATACGGTAATTTGTCCGACAATTACATCGCGTCGGACTATATAGGCGCCTGGGGAGCCTGTCAAGGAACCTCCAGATGCACATCCAGGAGGCGTCATTGTGAGTTCGCTCGAGCGTCTGAGATTGCCGGAGCAGCTGCCCGAACCGATCAGTCACTACACGGACGCGGTCGTCGCCGGCGGGTGGGTCTGGATCTCGGGAATGCTGGCAGTCGACTCGTCTGGGGCGCTGGTCGGCGAGGGCGACGTCGTCGCTCAAGCCGAAAGGGTGCACGAGAACATCAAGGCGGTGCTCGAGAAGGCCGGCGCCGGGTTCGAGGACGTGGTCAAGGTCACAGTGTTCCTGCGCAGGATCGAGGACCGCGCCGCCGTGAACGACGTCAGGCGCCGGTTCTTCGGGGACAGCCGTCCGGCGAGCACGCTCGTCGAGGTGTCCTCGTTCGTCCTGCCGGCCGCCCTCGTGGAGATCGACGCAGTCGCCTGGCGACCCGCGGGCGCTCCCTCACCCGGATAGGAGGCAAACCATGAAATTGATCGACCTCACTCAGGTCTTCTCGATCCACACGGCGGGCTGGGTGGGCTACCCCTCACCCAAGTTGAGCTACTTTCAGCGCCACGCCACGAACGGGATCGTCTCGCAGTACCTGGAGACGCCCCTCCACGCCGGCACTCACTTCGACGGCCAGATGCACATCGTGTCCGGCGGCAAGGACATTGCCTCGGTCCCATTGACCACCCTGTGCCGGGAGGGGGTGATCGTGGATCTCTCGGACGAGATGGACGACTGGTCGGTCATCAAGCCGAAGCACGTCACCGACCGAATGGAGGTCAAGAAGGGCGACATCGTCGTGTTCCACACCGGCTGGCACCGATTCTTCAACGGACGGCCCGAAGAGGACGAAGAGCGCTACTTCCTACGCCACCCGGGCGGCGACCGATCGCTGGCCGAATGGATCGTGGAGATGGAGCTGGCGTGGACCGCTGTCGACTGCGGGTCGGGCGACCACCCCATGAACACGAGCATCCGCACCAAGCGGCCGGACGCGACCCGCGAGTACGAGAAGCGGATGGGCAAAAAGGTCGACGACATCTGGCCTGAAGAGGACCTGTTCGTAATGCACAGGGTCCCGTTCCGTCAGGGGATCACGCACGCCGAGAACCTGGGCGGCGACATCGAGCAAGCCCTGAACAGGCGCTGCATGATCGGCGCCTTCCCGATCCCCATCGAAGGCGGCGAAGCGTCGCCGTGCAGGATCGTCGCCTTCGTCGACGAGTGAAGCCGCCGGTTGCGAGCTAGGCGCCACTCACCCATTCCATCGCCTCGGACACGGTCGTGAAGGTGCGCGTTGCGAATATTGTTTGGCCGATCTGACCGAGTATCTGCTCGCTGGCGATCCTGCCCAGCCCGTGATGCGCCAGTACCACGGCGATGCGCTCGAGGCCGGCGGCCACCGCCTGCGGAACCCATGTATCCCGCAGCCACAGCTGGTCCGCACTCGCCACTCCCTCGAGCCTTCGGTTGTCGCTGACCAGCGAGCCGGACTTCCTGTCTCGGATCGCTTCGATGATCTTCAAGCAGCCCGCTCGGAACTCGGCACTGTTGGCGAAAGCTTTGAATTCTGCGTAGACACACTTGTACTCCCCGTCCCACTGGATGGAGAGCCATGGCTCATTCAGATGGATCTGGTCTGACGGGGGTGGGCTCAATCTGTCGCTCCCAACGGCTCGGCCGCCGTAGATGAGGTCAAAACGAGAGCCGACGCCCTCGACGATCGCTCACCCCATCATGCTCCTTCGGCTTCAGGAAGGGCGGATCGAGTCCGGATGGGCAGTGGGTTGGAGCCCCTGCGGTCCGGTGGTGCCGAGCCGCCGCCGTGGGTGGCTGCGGCCGCCGGCCATCCAGCCTTTAATCGCCAGATTTCCGGGCGTTAGCCGATGATGATCGCGTCCACAATCAGGATCGTTTGACTAGGCTGGTTGGGACGGTCCGTTCGAGGAGGAGACATGGACACATCGAGCTCGCTACGTCCGGACGCCGGTGGGTCGTCGATCTTCGAGCAGCCGATTGGAAGACGCGCCTTGCTCAAGGGCGCCGGCGCCCTGGGAGTCGCCGGCCTGGCGGCGCCCTGGTTCTCGGCGATCGATGCGCTGGCAAGCACCCGAAGCCGGCACAGGCGCATTCCAATCAAGCATGTGGTGGTGGACATGCAGGAGAACCGATCCTTCGACCACTACTATGGCTTCGCTCCGTTCGTCGGTCGCCACGGCGTGCCGGCAGGCTATTCGCAGCCCGACGGAAGCGGTGGGGTGGTGGCGCCCTACCACTTCGACAGCCTTTCGACCAACGACGTCAGCCATACCTGGAGCGCCACGCATGCCGAATACAACGGCGGTGCGATGGACGGCTTCTACACCAGCGATGGAATCGATGCTCTGGGGTACTACACGGCGGCCGACCTTCCCTTCTACTACAGCCTCTTCAAGTCATCCACGCTGTGCGTGAACTACTTCTGCTCGGTCATGGGCCCGACGTACCCCAATCGCTTCTATTTCGCCGCAGGGACATCCGGCGGCATCACGACCAACGGAATCTGGGGATACGGCGTGTTCGAGTACCCGATCATCCTCGACCTGCTCGACGCTGCGAACGTGTCATGGAAGATCTACAACATCGGTTTCGACAGCGTCCCGAGGGGTGATTCCGACAACGTGTTCGTCTTCTGGAAGAAATGGGCGCATGACCCACGGACGACACACGTCAAGAGCGATTACCTGGACGACCTGGAGCGCGGCCGGCTGCCGAACGTGTCGTTCATCATCCCAAGCTTCTCCCACGGTTTCGACGAGCACCCACCGGCCGACATCTCGGTCGGCATGCGCATTCAGCGAGAGCTCATCACAGCGCTGCGCCACTCATCGGCGTGGCCCAGGTCCGCCTACATACACACGTACGACGAAGGCGGCGGCTACTTCGAGCACGTCCGTCCCCCACAACTGGATGCATACGGACTTGGCATCCGAGTGCCGACCTGGGTCATCTCGCCCCATGCCAGGGCCGGCCACCTGGAGCCCACCCTGTACGACCACACCTCCATCCTCAAGTTCATCGAGGCCGTGTTCGACTTGCCGACCCTTGCGTCAGTCAACCACAGGTTCGACAAGTCGACGCCTGGAGGTCCTGACAACGAGGCGTCGAATGGCCGGCCGCTGGGCCCGCCGGCGCCCCCGCGCGACGGGAATCCCGCCATCGGCGACTTGATGGCGTGCTTCAGATTCGACGACGACGACGAGCAGCTCAGTCTGAGGCGGGAGGAAGCCCTCCCCGCGTAGCCCGCACGGCAGCTCCGTGATCCGAGCCGGCCGGCGGCGGCTCCTCGTGTGAGCTGCCGCCGTTTTTCAGCACGGCACGAGCCGGAGGCGTTTGCAGAACCGAGGACGGACGGCGCGGCGCGGTCACCTTTGCGATCGCTGCGCGGAGCTCCCCGACCGTGGTCGGCTTGCTCAGCACCGCGTCCACCCCATCCGGATGTTCGCCTCTCGCGATCATCAGGTCTCCGTACCCGGTCAGCATGAGTATCGGAACATGGGGTGCGATCCGCTTGGCCCTGAGCGCGAGCTGGTCGCCGTTCATCTCGGGCATCGCTCGATCCGTGATGATCAGGTCGTACTGCCCGGCGTTCACCTTTCGCAGCCCAACGCTGGGCCCGCTTGCCAGATCCACGATGTGTCCGTCGGCCGTCAGATACTCCGCGATCACGTCGCGTACCGACTGCTCATCGTCGATCACGAGGATGTGCAAGGCCACGCCCTTGTGCGCTCCGTTCGGCCTGGGCGACAGCAGTCGCGTTTGCGCCAGTGGCAGTGCAACGATGATTCGCGTGCCCTGTCCGGGCTCACTCTCAATCTGTATCTCGCCATGGTGTCGTTTGACGATGCCGTAGCTGGTCGCCAGCCCGAGCCCTGTGCCGGCTGCTCCCTTGGTGGTGAAGAACGGTTCGAGGCACCGCTTCCGAACCTCCGGGGTCATACCTGTTCCGGTGTCTTTGACCTCCAGGTTCACGAATCCCGGCCGATTGGCATCGCTCTCGATCGTGAGGCCGATCTCGCCGCCGTCCGGCATCGCGTCAAGAGCGTTGAAAATCAGGTTCACGAGCATCTGCCGCAGCTCTGATGCGCGACCCGCGACGCTGGCTTCCTGCAGGTTCGTCGCGATTCGATACTTGACATCGGTGGACATCGATTGGTCACCCCACCTGGACTGGGTGAGCTCGATGGTCTGCTCGACCACCTGCTTGAGATCGACGACCTCGGCGTCATCGTCGGCGTCGGCGGGTTGGTAGTACTCGCGCAGGCGCTTGACCACCAGCGCCGCGTCGAGGCCGGCCTGGTGGATCGCGCGCAGGTACTTGAGGACCTTCTCGCTTTCGTGGATGAGCTGCGGCCGCGTCAGGATGAGCTCACTCAGCCCGATGATCGGGCTCAGGTAGTTGTTGAAGTCGTGAGCAATGCCGGCGGACATCTGGCCGAGCGCGTGAAGGCGCTCCTCCGCGATGACCTTGTCCTGGGTCTGCTTGAGCTGGTGAATGGCGTCCTCGAGCTGTGATTTCGCATGCTCGAGGTTGGCCTGAACGGCCTTCATCGGGGTCAAGTCGACGATGAAGCAGACCAGGCTGCCGTCTTGAAGCTTGGCGCCTCCCATCAGGATCGGAATTCGCCTCCCGTCGCCGTTGATGAACTCCTTTTCCCATGGCGTGGCCCGGCCCTTCAAGTCCAGCTCGGCCAGGACCTCCTGGTCCTTGGCCCTGAACTCGTCAGGCGTCATCTCGACCAGGTCGAGAGGCAGATCAGCCAGCGAGCGACCCACCATGGTCAGGAAGTAGCTGTTTGCCTCGAGGACCCTCCCGGCGTGGTCGGCCACGACGATCCCGATGACCTTGGACTCGAACAGGGCCCTGAAGCGAGCCTCGACGCGACGGAGGTCATCGATGGAACGCGCCCGGTCCCGGCGCGACTCGGCTTCTGCCATCGCCCTGGATATGGCCATTCCGAGCCTGCTGGGTTTGTCCTTGGAAACGTAATCCGCCGCGCCGGCGCGCATCAGCTCGGTCGCAGCCTCCTCTCCGATCGTGCCGGACACGATGATCAGAGGGACGTCGAGGCCGGAATCGTGGAGGATCTCGAGAGCGCGGGAAGCACTGAAGCCCGGAAGGTTGCAGTCGCTCAGGATCACGTCCAACCCGGGGTCCAGGGCGGCACGGAAGCCCGGCTCCGTGTCCACCCGCGACCAATCGAGTCGGCGCCCGCCGCGCGCGAGCTGTTCGAAGATGAGCTCGGCGTCGGTGGGGACGTCCTCGACGATCAGAATCCGCAACGGCGGCTGCACCTCAGTCACTGCCCGGCGGCTTGTTGTACACGAGCCAGTAAAGCCCGAGCTGGTGCACCGCCTCGGTGAACTGTTGGAAGTCGACCGGTTTCTGCATGTAGCTGTTGACGCCAAGCTGGTAGCTGTCGACGATGTCTCGCTCTTGAGTGGACGAGGTGAGGATCACGATCGGGATCATCCTCGTGCGCGGGTCGGCTTTTGACTGCCGGAGAACCTCGATGCCATCGACCTTGGGCAGCTTCAGGTCGAGCAGGATCAGCCTTGGACCTGTATTGATGTCGCGCGCGGAGAAGTTTCCCCTGCAGAAGATGAAGTCGAGCGCTTCCGCCCCATCCCGCACGACCTTGATGTCGTTGGCGAGGTGGCTCGTCCGGAGTGCGTGGAGGGTCAGCTCGACGTCGTTGGGGTTGTCTTCGACCAGAAGGATCTCTACCGGCTCAGGTTCTCGCACGTCCATCCTCCAGACTTAGATAGAAAGTCGCTCCCATGTCGACGACGCTTTCGGCCCAGACCTTTCCGCCGTGGCGCTCGACGATCCTTCTCACGAGCGCCAGCCCAACTCCAGTGCCTGGGAACTCCTCCACCCTGTGGAGCCGCTGGAACACCCCGAAAAGCTTGTCGCTGTAACGCATGTCGAAGCCGGCGCCGTTGTCCTTGACGAAGAACGTGACCATGCCAGGAGTGGTGCTGGGGATGGTGCCGACCTCGATTCGCGCCGCCGCCCGCAAGCGGGTGAACTTCACGGCATTGCCCAGGACGTTCCGAAACACCTGTCTCAGCAGGACTGGATCCGCGTAGCAGGCGGGCAGCGGCGCGACCACGAATTCGATCTGCCGGCCGGAAAACTCCTGCTTGAGCTCTGAGATCACCTCGTTGACGACCTCGTCCGTGTACACACGCCGCTTCTTGACTTCCACCCGACCCAGCCGTGAGAAGGCGAGTAGGTCGTCGATCAAAGCGCCCATCTGCTGGGCGGCCGCGCGGATGATGCCGAGCTTCCTGGCGGTCTCCGGGGAGAGCTCCTCACTGTTCTCTTCCAGCACGAGCCTGGAGAAGCCGTCGATGCTGCGCAGCGGAGTCCGCAAGTCGTGCGAGACGCTGTAGCTGAAAGCCTCGAGCTCGCGGTTGCTGTCCTCGAGCTGGGAGGTTCTGGCCCTCACCCTCTGCTCCAGGCTGCTGTTCGCGGTCGCCAGCGCCAGGTGCACAACCTGGCGATCGCGAAGCGATAGATAAAGGATGACCTTGGCGACGACCAGGATCAACAGGAGGATGATGCTGATCGCGACAACATAGGCACGCAGCCTGTTGGCGTCGGCGAGCGAAACCGAAGCCAGCACGCTGGTCACGACTGTCCAGCCGATGCCGGCGACCGGCGAGTACGCCTCGAACCGATCCTGACCACCGACTGTGGACCGGCCCGAGGAACTCTTGCCCTTGAGCGCCGCGGCCACGCCGGCACTTGTGTCCTGCACGAGCGCGCTCGCCACGGCGCCGCTCTGCGACACGATGACCCCCGCCTGGTCAGTCACCTCGATCTGCACGCCCTGGTTGTGCGCGAAGTCTGAGAAGAAGATCTGCATTGCGCTCATGTCGTACCCGACGATGAGTATTCCGACCATCGTGCCGGTCGGCGCATAGCGCCCGTCCGCGCGGACGGGATCGGTGATTGCGATCACGAGCGGGGTGCCCGGCAAGGCCGAGACGTAAGCAGACGACACGTACGCCTGGCCCGTCCTGGTTACTCCCCGATACCAGTCGCGCGTGGCATTGTCTCGTCCGTACGAAGTTTGCGGCTGTGGCGGGTCTTCGTTGAGCCAGAAGAACCCGCCAGGGTCGATGATGCCGGCGAAGCGGGTGTCCGGCTGGACAGCCCGCAGATCCTTCATGGTCGCCAGGATCGACGGCGCGTCGTAGTTCGTGTGATTGCCGTCTTTGAGCGCAGTGACCAAGCCGAGCCGGTGGGCGTAGGAATCTTCCACCGTGGTTAAGGCTTTCATCTGCGTGGCCACGTAGACGGAGGCCAGCGCGCTCACATCGGCGAGCCTCTGGTTGGAGGCGGCGGTGAGCGTCGAGTACGTCGTGTAGACGCTGATAGTCGACAGGAGCACGAGAGGCCCGATGGTGAATGTGGCAAGTGCAGCCACGAACGTCATTGGCTTGCGCGACCCGAGCCAGACCCCGACCCCTCGGGAGGCTCGTGATGCGGGAGGTTTGGTGCCGGCGCCAAGCGAGGCCGATCGGGGCGGCAGCGTTTCGGGCAGCGGTGGTCCTCCGCGTGGGACTGCAGCCGGGGGCGTCGCGAGCGAAGTCTGCGTCATCGCCCCGGCGGCATCCCGAGGAGCCTGTGGCGCCGAGCGCCGATGGCGCCGGCGAGCTCAACCGTCACGTTCCGAGTGCGCAGAGGAATTTCGGCGGTTTGCCCCATTGCTATGGTCTATAGGGATCAGCTGGCAAAGTCGCCATGCTGAAGGACGGTCTGCGTGCCCTGAATATCGAGGGTTACCAGACCTCCATTGGCAAGGGCGCCGAGGTCGACCGGCTTACGTTCTAAGGCAGAACTCTTCGATCAGGGGCACGACGATCTCGGGAGCGTCCTCCTGGATGAAGTGCCCGGCGCCGGCGAGCTCGTGCACGGTGCCCCGAGGGAAGAACGCTCGGAAGCCGGCGATCGCGACGTGCGGCCAGATCGCACGGTCCCGCATCCCCTCGATCATCATCGCCGGCACGCCCGCCTGACCGAGCTGGAACAGTCCGGGCAGAGCGGCAACCAGGGTGTCGCGGATGAGTTCGAGGTGCAAACCTTCGAGGGGAAACGCGATCGCCGCCCGGCACTCGTCGGTGGTCGGAAAGGCAGCCGCGTAGGCCCTGAGCCAGGTGTCGGTGACGACATCTCGGCGCTGGATGCCCAGCGTCATCATGATTCCGCCCACCAGGTATCTCAGGTTGCCGAGGACCGCCTCGAGCTGTCCGGCTTCCTCCATCGCTTTGATGGCGGCAAACCAGGGGGTCAGCTTCTCTTCGCGCACATTGCGGTCGGTGCCGAAGATGGTGTTCATGGCCACGAACCGCTTCATGCGGTCGGGATGTCGCGATGCGATGACCGCTCCGATGGGACCGCCCCAGTCCTGCATGACCAGCGTCACGTCGCGCAGGTCCAATTCCTCGATGAGAGCGGCCAGGTTTCGCGCGTGGCGGTCGAGGGTGTAGTCGGCCTCCGCGGGGGTCTCCGACTTGCCGAAGCCCATGTGATCAGGCGCAATCACGCGGAAACGGCGAGACAGCACCGGGATGAAGTTCCGGTACAGGTACGACCAGGTCGGCTCGCCGTGGATCAGGATGATCGGCTCGCCCGAGCCCTCGTCGACGTAGTGCATCCGAAAGCCCGCTGCCGTCGAGAAATGGGGCGCAAACGGAAACGTGCCGTCGAATGTCTCGCCCGCCGGGATGCCGCCCATCAGACCTTTGGCGCCGGCTGCTCGCCGCGGAAGACCGCCGCGTTCCGAAGGGCGAAGTCGGCGAAGCTGGTCGGTCGCCGGCCGATGATCGTTTCGACCATCGGCGAAACGTTGGCCTCCTTGCCCTTGCGGCGCTCCGCAAAGAGCTCGGCGAGAGCCTCCGCGGTGAACCGAGGCATCCCGCCGGCGAGCTGCCTCCTGGTTGCCTCCTCGGGGGCGACGTTCACGTAGCGGATGGGTTTCCCGGTGGCCGATGAGAGCTTCTCCGCGACTTCCTCCATGCTCAACGCATCTGGCCCGGTGAGGGGATAGATCTTCCCCTCGTGCCCGGGCGCCGTGAGCGCTTCGGCTGCAACGTCGGCGATGTCGCCCACGTCGATCGACGCGATTTTCGCGTCCTCCATCGGTAGGAAGAACGCACCTTGCGCGACGATCGCCGGCACCTGGCGAAAGTACGCGTGCATGAACTCGCCGGCGCGCAAATGCGTGAATGCCATGCCCGACCGCTCGAGCTTCCGTTCGATCTCGCCGTGCATCCTGGCAAAGCGAAACGGCGAGTCGATCTCCGGCATGATCCCGGAGAGCTTGACGACGTGCTTCACGCCCGCCTTCGCCGCAGCGTCGATGAAGTTCGACTGAACCTCGAGCATTGCGGGGTCTGAAGATGAGATGAGCATCGCTCGATCCACTCCCCGCAGGGCGGCGGGGAGCGTTTCCGGACGCGCCATGTCACCCTCGACGACCTCGACGTTCGGCAGCGAGGAAAGCGCCTCGGCCCGCGTCGCGCTGCGGACGAGCGCGCGCACCGGGACACCCCTTGCAGACAGGCGGCGCACCAGCGCGCCGCCGTTCAGCCCGGTGGCGCCGGTGACCAGGATCATCTGTCGCCTCTTCCCGGGAACCTCACCGCCCGGGAAGCCGATCGCGCGCGGCGCGAGCAACCACCCAAGGCGGATCGGAGACCGGCAATTTGCCTAGCGGGTCGCCTCGACCTTCGTGTCGTGGTGGATGACCTCTCCATCGTGCCATTCAGGGTCGGCGGCCAACAGCTCTCGCAGCTGGTGGAATCGCTTGTCCTGCTCAGGGGAGTCCGCGAACTTCTTGTAGGCGCTCCTGCTCTCGAAGATCGTGGTGACGAAATGAACGTTCGGGTCGGCGTCGGACTTGAAGACGTAGGTCGCAACGTGGCCCTCGCGGCCGCCCTGCGATTCCTCCATGACCTTCATGATCTTTTCGTCGGCGCCTGGCTTCAGCTTCATCTTGGCTACGGTTCCGTACAAGGCATTTCTCCTCGCCCATAGGGCGACCCCAGCAGGGGCTTGACGTCTGGCCGAAGGCTGGGCAGCCGCACGGCCGCCCTCGCCCCGACTCTACGCGCGCCGGCGGCGCAGTGCCGGCGCGAATCGACAAGAAGGCTACTTGTAATAGCCACGAGGTCGTGCTGCAGCCGACGGCTCACAGGGGCGAGGTCAGCTCGAGCTGGATGTTGTCGGGATCGCGAAACGGCATCACGCAGATCCCAAACGACGTGAGCTCTCTGACCTCCCCGTGGGGCACGCCATGCTGGTCGAGCAACCGGATCGCATCGTTGAGCTTTGCTCGGCTTTCCACATTGAAGCTCAGGTGGTCGAGCCCAACCCGGTCCTCGTCGAAGCGGTCGGTCTTGGCGGCCACCGGCCGGAGGCCGAGCAGGTAGCTGCCCCTTGCCATCACGATCCCGCCCCACAGCACCGGGTAGCTCGGATCCGCCTTGGGATCGTCGGAGCGTGGCGCCTCCGCCGCAACAGTGAATCCCAGCAGGCTGGTGTAGAACTCGCGACTCCGCTCGATGTCGGTGACGGTCAGCCTCAGGTGGTGGATGCTGCCCAACTCGATCTGCCCTGTCATCGCTTCCCTCCGCATTCAAATCCTCCGGCGACCAACCCCGAATAGTGCCGCGACGCCAGTGCTCGATGGTAAGGCCCGCGATGGCGATGCGGGTCGGCCGACGCTGTGCTACTCCCGGCCGTTCCAGGACCAGCGGGGCAGCCGCAGCCCCTCTTGCACCTCGGCACCGCTTGGCGAGTAGGAGAGCACGTCTTGCACGGCCCACTCCAATGATGGGCTAGGCGATATGCGTGATCCTAGGGTCGGCATGTTCGTTTGCCCTGACGACCTGGTCGTCGTACGCCAGGGCCATGCCCACCATGGCGCTGTCGGCGCTCGACCTGATGATCTTCCGCGCCTCCTCAGAAACTTCCGGTGCGGTGCCGAGACGCCCTGCCTCCTCGTTCAGAACACGAAGGTAGGTGTCGCGCCACAAGAGGTGGGACCAGGCGAGGGTGGCGACGGGCAGATCGTGGAGGGCGGCCAGGACGCCAAACCCGCCGATGAAGCTGCGCTCCCTGTCGGTGGTGCCCTGACCGGTGATGAGGAACCTCGCAATGACGCGGGTGGCCAGGGTGTGCACGTCGTGGATCGCTCTCGCAAAGCGAGGCGATGCGAGCTCGAACAGCCCAGCCGCAGCGGCGGCCTCGGCGGCCATCCGCGTGGCGTCGCCGATGCGGGCGGAAAGTGCCTCACCGAGCGCTATCTCGTCATTGCTCGCACGGAAGCTCGCCGGCGCCTGCGGCGACCTGGAGACGAAGCTCAACGCCAGGGCGCCCGTCGACAAGGCCTGGTGCCGATCTCGGATCCCCGTGTGCATGAAGACGCTCAGCTCGCCACCACCCTCGCGCTCGTGTCACATCTCGAGAGCCCCATCAGACAGTTCTAGACCTGCCCGATGTATAAGTCTCCCTGAGAAACCGGGTCATGTGGCCAGTCCGAATCGATGGGCCGGGGTCGTCCTGGATGACCGAGCGTCGAGATCCCCAACGCCAGATCTCGGCATGCGCGTGCGACCTTCGGTGATCTGCCGACAGGGACTGTTGACCCATGGCTGCGGTAAGGCGGTTCGGCGCACACTCACAGCGATCGCCACGGCGCCGTTTTGGAGGGATGTTGTGAGCCTGTCATCGTTCCGCGGACGACACTTCTCTGCCGCGCTGGTGCTCGCGATGGCGCTGGCGGGACTGCCGGCCTCGGGCGCCGCTTCGACGAGCCCCGCGACGCGTGCCACTGGTGACCTCAGCGTCATCGACCATTCCGGCAGCGACGCGGGTCGCCCGGCGATTGCGCCCCACCAGCTCGACCTCCAATCCACAGCCATGCGCCCCGGACCACCCGCCACCGTCGATTTCCGCCGGCTGGCCGCCGCGTCGCCGGCATCCACGTCGGCGCCTGTCGAGCCTTATCTCGTACCCGACCCCGCGGCGTACTTCCGCGCGAAGGATGCCGTCGATGCGCAGCGCTCGGCTTCACGAAAGCAGGCCGGGCCGGCTGTCGCCCCGCTCGGGCCGCAGCTCGGCCCAACTGACCTCGAGCAGGAGCAGACCTTCGGCGGTCTGACGCAGAACGGGTCGTCCCCGGCCGACACGATCCTGGCTGCAAGCCCGGGGTTCGTGGTCGAGGAGGTCAACCTCTTCATCAAGATCTTCCCTCGCAACGGGGGCGCTCCGCAGCAAGCCACATTGCCGGCGTTCTTCAAGACCGGGCTGGGCTTCCTCACCGACCCGAGGATCGCGTGGGACGCGGGGGCGCAGCGCTGGTACTCGACCATCCTCGGGTGCCCGGCAGCATGCGACGGGACGAACACCAGCTCTGTGCTGCTTGCCGTCAGCAAGACGGCCGATCCCACCGGCGTCTGGGATGTGTGGCAGGCCATGACCGACGCGAACAAGATCGACGATCAGCCGCGTCTCGGGTACAGCGCCGACAAGATCGTCGTCGCGGTCGATCAGTTCAACTCTTTGACGTCGTTCAACGCCGACTTCATGGCCGTGATCCAGAAGTCCGACGTGCTCGCGGCAGTGAGTCCGCAAACGGTCAAGTTCAACATGACCTCGGGCCTGAACCACCGCACGGGGATCATCCCCGCCACGCCTCTACCCAACGAGAACACCAACACCGTGTTCGCGCCGTACCACGGCTCCGACACCCTAGGCCAGTACGCGTCGACGCTCACTGTCACCGGGACGCCGGCCGGCAACAACGTGGTCATCAAAGAGCAAGGACCGGGCATCAGCGATCTGTCGACCCCGCCGTCGGCCATCCAGCCAGGCGTCAACAGCATGACCATCGACACCGGCGACAACCGGTTCGTCTCGGCCGTCTTCTCCAAGAAGGGCCTGTGGATCACCGCGAACGACAAGTGCAACGGCCCCGTCGCATGCATCCGAATCATCCACGTCGACGTCTCGGGAGTGACATTTGCAGTGAACGACGACGCGGACATCGTGGCGCTCGGCTCGAGCGGTGACGTGTATTACGGCGCCGTCTCGGTGGAGTGCTCCGCGAAGCACCTCATGGTGACCTACACGCAATCGTCGTCCACCATGTTTCCGACTTCGCGCATCGAGGTGCTGGCGATCCCGGTGATCATCGGATCCGGGCTGTCGGCCCTGTCATATGGGGCCGGCAACGTCCCGTACGTGGGCCCCCAGGTGGACAAGAACCACCCCACCGTGGCGCGCTTCGGCGACTACTCAGGCATGGCCGCCGACGGGGCGCCGTGCTCCGAGAGCTTCTGGGGCGCCACCATGAACGGCGGCTTCGGCGGGGGCGGCCTTTGGGCCACGAACATCGTCGAGGTCACCATGCAGCCACCGACGGTGACCTCGATCACGCCGTCCAGCGGGCCCTGGGCGACCACAGTCGACATCTTCGGCAACTTCTTCACGTCGGATTCGTTCGTGACGTTCGGCGCCAAGCCGGCGACGTCGGTCAAGTTCATCGATTCGACCCATCTGCAGGCAACCGCGCCGACCCATCCGCCAGGGACCGTCGACGTCACGGTGACCACACCCAAGGGCATGGCCCCGACCAGCGTCGCCGACCACTACACCTACCCTCCTGCCGCGTACGTCGCGAACAGCGGATCCGACAACCTGGACTACGTCGACATGTCCTCCCTGGGTCCGCTGCCCATTCCCGTCGGCACAGGCCCGGTAGCCGTCAGGGTCACCAACGACGCGTCCACCGTGTATTCGGCAGACCAGGGCGCAGGCACAGTCACGCCTGTCGACACCTACCTCCAGCTTGCGCGGGCGCCCTTCACCGTCGGATCGAGCCCAACGGACCTGGTGGTTTCACCCAGTGGCTCAACGCTGTACGTGGCCGACAGCGGGTCGATGGACGTCCGTGTCGTCAACACCGCAAACGGCCACACCAAGGTCACGATCCCGTTCGGGAGCGCACCCGACAAGCTGGCCATCACGCCTGACGGGAGCAGAGTCCTGGTCACCTTCCCCGGAGCCAACGACGTGCTGTCGATCGACACGTCGACCAACACGGTTGAGCCATTCGTGTACTCCGTGTCGAAACCGTCGGCCATCGCCGCCTCGCCGGACGGCCAGTCGGCGTGGGTGACGAGCCTGGAACCTGGGAGCTGCTTCGTGGGGCTGCTCGGGAGCCTCACCCAGCTCAACCTGGCGAGCCATACGGTCGGCGGCTCGGTCACGATCGGCTGCCATCCGCTGGGCGTGGTGGCGAGCCCGGACGGCTCGACAGTCTGGGTCTCGAACTCAAAGGACGACAGCGTTCAGTCGGTGAGCGCCCTGACCCTCGCCGCGGATTCGCCGATCGCACTGCAGGCCGGCGCCAGTCCGCGCGGCGTGGCGATCAGCCCTGAGGGCGCGACACTGCTGGTCGCCGAGTCCGGGCGCGATCGGCTCGGCCTGGTCGACACGGCGTCGAAGACTTTGCTCCCTGACGTCCCCGTCGACTCGCATCCGGTCGCCGTCGACGTGACCCATCTCAACGCCGACCCGTGTGCGGGCCAGGTGGTCAAGCCCAGGGCGGGCTTCCTCCCGGCCAACCTCACAGGCGGCGCCACCACCGACGAGCTGCTGAACGTGCAGTACTGCCCGCTGCCCGGCCATGGGCCGCTCGCTGTGAAGATCCGGACGGCTGTCACAGTGCCGACCGGATGCCCTGCGGTCGTCATCGCTACGACCAGCGCGACGCTGCAGCAGGGTGAGAACCCCGAGAACAAGGTGCTCACAGCGCCGACCTGCGCCGGAACCTATACGTTCAGGGTCACGGTGGTCGCCGGCGTGGCGAAGTACCCGGTGAAGGCGACCTTGAAGGTAACCTGAGGACTTGAGCGAGAGCCCTGTCGAATGGCTCTCGGCAGTTGAGATCGCCCGCCGCGTGCGGGCCGGCGACCTCGACTCCCAGGCGGTCGTGCGAGCCCATCTCGGCGCCATCGATCGCCTCGATCCGCGCGTGCACGCGTACGTGCACGTGGACCGGGAAGCCCGCGCCACGACCGGTCCGCTGGCCGGAGTCACGATGGCCGTGAAGGACAGCCTTCCGGTGGCGGGCATGCCCTGGACCGACGGCAGCGCGGTCTGGCGCGACCGCGTCCCCGAGGAGGACACGGTTTCGGTGGCGCGGGTCCGAGCTGCAGGAGCGGCCATCCTCGGCAAGACCAACCTCCCGGAGCTCGCGGCCGCGGTCGGGACGACCAACGCGATCTTTCCCGCCACCCACAATCCGTGGCGGGCGGGAATCACGCCGGGCGGCTCCAGCGGCGGCAGCGCCGCGGCGGTCTCGGCGGGGATGGCCAGCGTCTCGATGGGCACCGACATGGGTGGCTCGATTCGCATCCCCGCCTCCTGCTGCGGCGCGGTCGGCCTTCGTCCGTCGCCGGACAGGATCCCCACCGAGATGGCGGACCCGGCCGGGCTGTCGGTCATCGGCCCGATCGGACGCAGCGTGGCCGACGTCAGGCTCGCTTACTCCGTCATGGCATCGGCACGCCCGCCCGACGCATCGAAGCAAGAGACGGCTTTCAGGATCGGTCTGGCCGACACGACCCCCCTGGGCATGGAAGGCGCTTGTGGAGATGCCTGCAGACGAGCCGGCGACGCCCTGGAGTCCGCGGGTCATCGCGTGGAGCGCATCGATTGGGAATCCGAGCGGGTGGCGGCGGGCTACGGCATCGTGCGCCGGGCGAGCATGGCGTCCTTCCCCGCAGACCCCGAGCAGTTTGCGCCCGGGATCCGCAAGCTCGTCGAGCAAGGCCGCGCACTGAGCGCGCTCGATTACTTCCAGGCTTTCGAATCCGCGGCCGCCGCCGCATACAACACGGTCGTCAGACCGCTCCTGTCCGACTTCGACTTCCTGCTCACCCCGACCCTCGGCCTCGTCCCCATGCTCATCGAGGCGGTGCCGCCCTTCCTCAGCGAACCGTACGGGCGCTACATCCAGTTCGTGCTGCCGGTCAGCTTCGCGCACACGCCCGCGGTCTCGATTCCCGCCGGCCTGCACAATGGGTTGCCCGTGGGCGTGCAGCTCGTGGCACGCTCCGGCCAGGAGTGGGAGCTGCTGGCGCTGGCCGAGCAGCTCGAGGCGATGCCCGGCTTTGGATTCCAGCGTCCGCCCGGCATCGATTGAGAGATTGCACGGAGGTGGTCGGATGAAGGCTCAGCGCGTCGACATGTTCGTCTGCCCCATGTCCACCCCGTACGACACCTCAGGGCTTCAGCAGCTGGCCGATGCGGGGAAGATCAAGCCGGAAACGCTCGTCGCGCTCGCGGGAAAGACCGAGGGGACCGGAGAGCACGACGACTGGGGCCGTGGATGGGCCGACGTGGCGCTGCGAGAGTGGACCGCCAGGTTGCTCGACATTCCGGTGACCGAGGTGGCGAAGCAGGTCATCTTCGTGCTGTCGGGCGGCTGCCCCGGGGTGATCACGCCGCACGTCGTTGCCGTCACCAGAGAATTGATCGAGATCCCGGACGGTGATGTCCGGGCGGGTGACGACAAGAGACTTGTCGTCGGTCGGGACGGCTCAGATCCGATCGCCCCGGAGGAGGTCGGCCGGATGGGCCAGATTCGAAAGGTGGCGGAAGCCACACGTGGCGCCATGGCCGACGCAGGCCTGACCGATCCTCATGACGTCCACCTCGTGATGGTCAAGGTGCCCGGCCTGACGACAGCAAGCATCACCGATGCGGAGTCGCGCGGGAAGACGGTGGTCTCGCACGACCTCACGTTCGGTCCCGAGGGCGCCGGGGCGTACGCGAACGATGCGGCAGCGCTTGGAGTTGCCCTCGCGCTGGGCGAGGTCCCCGAGTCGGCATTGTCGGATGACGTGGTGCGCCGCAAGTGGGACCTCTACTCGGAGGTGGCCATGACCTCGTCCGGCGGGGAGAAGCGGCACGGCGAGGTGATCGTGTTCGGCAACTCCACCAGCTCGCGAAGCTCGCTGCGGATCGGACATGCGGTGACCAAGGACTTCATCGACGCCGAAGGGGTCAGGAACGCGCTCCGCGCCGCCGGGCTGCGCTTCAACGGCGGGTTGCCCGATGAGGGCGACCTGTCGCGCCTCGTCCATGTCTTCGCCAAGTCGGTCATTCCGGGCAGCGATCGAATCCGCGGTCAGAGGATCACGCTCCTCGACGACCACGACGCCTATCACATAGGGAAAGCGCTCGGCGGGATGCTCATCGCGTCGGTCACCGGTCGCACCACCAACTACGTCAGCGGTGGCGAGCGCAACTCGCACCAGGGCCCACCGGGAGGCAATATCGTGGCCGCCGTCGTCAGGACGGAAGGCTGAGCTCGAAGAGTTTCAGCGGTGACAGGGGCATCTCCGTGATCGGGACGCCGAGGGCCTCCTCCACTGCCGAGGCGATCACCGCCCCGACCGGGATCACGCCCGCCTCCCCCGCCCCCTTGATCCCGAGCGGGTTCAGTGGCGACGGCGTCTCGATGTGGTCGATCTCGATCGGCGGGATCTCGGTTGAATAAGGCATCAGGAATTCCATGAAGGACGCGTTGCGGAGCTGACCCTCGTCGTCGTAGGCGAGGCGTTCGTAGAACGCCCCGCCGATGCCCTGCGCGACTCCGCCTTCGATCTGGCCTTCCACCACCATCGGGTTGATCACCCGCCCGCAGTCGTGGATCACCACGTACTTGAGGATCTCCAGCCGGAACGTCTTGGGATCGACGCGCACGTAGGCGGCGTGGCACCCCGACGCCCAGGCCGACCCGGGCGGGCTGTAGTAGCCGGTCGCCTCCAGCCCAGGTTGATCGCCTGCCTGCAGGGGTGGGCCGGGGCGTGGCCTGGCTGTGAACTGCGTCGCCGCCTCTGTGCCGCCGCCAAACGCGTAGCGGACCGGGTTGGCCAGCACTGCCACCGCCGCCAGCGGCATGCCGCGCCCGGGCGAGCCCTTGACCCGCACGCGACCATCGACTAGCTCCAGGTCCGCGGGATCGGCCTCGAGCTGCTCGGCCGCGATGCGCCTGGCCTTGTCCGCGACCATCCCCGCGGCCACCGCCATCGCGTTGCCGGCGGTGACCGCGCCGCGCGAGGCGAAGGTGCCCACGCCCCACGGAAAGCGGCGCGTGTCGCCGCTCGTAACTTCGACGTCGGCCACCGCGACTCCCAGCTCGTCGGCGACCAGCTGCGCCCAGACCGTCGCGTGTGATTGGCCCTGGCTGGGAATCCCTGTTGCCGCCACCACCTTGCCCGACACCAGCACCTGCACGTGCGCGCCCTCGTAAGGACCGACTCCGGTGCCCTCGACATACACGCCGAGCCCCATCCCGACGTGCTCGCCCGCCGGTCGCGGACCCAGCAGCGCGACTGCCTTCTCG